>JBEIVK010000475.1:0-3655 GCA_040373935.1 Alphaproteobacteria bacterium | reverse complement strand
GGGATCGACGGAGCGCAGGGGAAAACGGGCGGCGTGGACGGCAGCCATGGCCTGCGCGACGGGGGCGGCCTCGTCGCGGTGGACGACGAGGCGGCCGACGCGGGGCTGGCCGGCGTCGTCGGTGAAGGGGACGTCCAGCACGGCGAGGTCGTCGAGGGTGATGGGGCAGCCGGTGCGCCAGACCGGGCCGGTCATGGCGGCGCGCTCGGCGGGGCTGAGGGGGCGGCCGGCGGATGCGGCCGGCGCGGCGGCGCGGGCGATGACCGCGCAGAGCGCGAGGGCGACGGCGGCGGTTGCCAGGGCGAACGGGGTGCGCATGAGGGGTGCGGACGCTCGGAGGGTGCGATGGTCGACGTGCGTGAGGACGGGGAGAACGTGGTGTTCGAGCCGATGGGCTGGCACAAGCTGTGGGCGCTGCGGGGGGCGCTGCGGGTGCCGCGGGCGTCCATCGTGGCGGCCCGGGAGAACCCGGGGGCGGCCCAGGGCTTCCCGGGGCTGCGGCTGCCGGGCACGCACCTGCCGGGGGTGATCGTGGCGGGCTCGTACTGGTGGAAGGGCGGGTGGCGCTTCTTCGATGTGGCGCGCGGGGACCGGGTGTTGGAGGTGGAGCTGGACGGCAGCGGGTTCTACCGGCGGCTGGTGGTGGGGGTGTCGGACGCGGCCGGGCTGGCGGGGCGGCTCTCGCCGGGGGCGCCGGCGGCGGGCTGATCCCCGTCGCGCGAGGCGAAGAAGGGCAGCAGCACGCTGGACACGAGGAGGACGGCCATGCCGGCGGCGGCGCGGGGGCCGGGCGTCTGGCCGAGCAGGGCGGCGCCCAGCAACGCGCTGAGCAAGGGGCCGGTGGCGGCGGCGGCGGCGATGGGAGCGGCGCGGCCACGGCGGTAGGCGGCGGTCATCAGGAGCTGGCCGGCGGTGGCCGCGAGCCCCGAGAGCACGAGCAGGCCGAGCACCGCGGGGCGCGCGGGCCAGGCGGCGCCGGTGCCGAGGGCGAGGCCGACCGAGAGCACGGTGCTGACGAGCGTGAAGGAGAAGACGATGGCGACCGCGGAGTTGGTGCGGGCGGCGCGCTTGATGGAGAGGTCGGCGCCGGCGGCGAACAGGCCGCTGGCGAGGCCCGCGGCGTGGCCGAGGCCGAAGCCCGCGGCGGGGGCGGGCGCGAGCAGGAAGACGCCCAGCAGCGCGCCCGCGACCGCGAGCCAGGTGAGCGGTGCCGTGCGCTCGCCCAGCACGAGCGGGCCCAGGGCCGCGACCCACACGGCGCTGGTCTGGTTGAGGAAGGCAGCCTCGCCCACGCTGAGATGGGCGAGCGCCGTGAAGAAGGTGAGCAGGGAGAGGCCGCCCAACGCGCCGCGCACCCACAGCGCCGGGCGGCCATCGCCCAACAGGGACCGCGGGTGGCGGCCGGCGACGGCGACCAGCACGGCGAGGTTGACGGCCGAGCGGAAGCCGCTGGTGACGAAGGTGGACAGCCCGGGATCTGCGGCGTGGGCGGCGGAGACCGCCGTGCCCATCACGGCGAAGCAGAGGGTGGCCGCGAACATCCACGCGATGCCCCCGCGTCCGGCGGTGGCGATGGCGGCGGCGGCTCCGCTCACGCGGACACGAGGCGGAGCGAGCCGAGGGCGCCGGTGGGACGGATCGGGAAGCGGCGCAGGGCGGGGCGGCCGGGAGCGACCGTGGCCGGGTGGAGCCAGGGCAGGGCGTCGCCGTGCAGGGCGGCGGCGAGGACCTCGCCGACGGCGGGCGCGCAGGTGAGGCCGAAGCCGCCGAGGCCGGCCGCCCAGAAAAGGCCGGGCAAGGCCGGATCGGCCCCGATCAGGGGCTCGCGGTCCGGCGCGAAGGTGCGGAGGCCGGACCAGCCGCGCAGCAGCGGCAGGCCGGCGAGGGCGGGGACGAAGCGGCGCAGCTTGTCCTCGGTGAGCGCGCGGGCGAGCGGGGTGAGCGGGCCGGGGCCGGCGGGGGCGGCCGGGCGGTCCACCGCCTCGTCGCACGGCGAGAGCAAGAAGGCGCCGCCCTCGGGGCGCACGTAGAGGCCGGCGTCGTCCAGCCAGACCCACGGGTGCGGGGCGGCGGCGAGGGCGTGAGGCGCGCTGAGCACGAGGCTGCGGCGCAGCGGGACGAGGGGCCGCGCGAGGCCGAGCGGGGCGACGAGCGCGCTGCACCAGGCGCCAGCGGCGAGCACCACGGCGTCGGCGTCGAGCGGGCCCGCCGGCGTGTCCACCCCGCACAGACGCCCGCCCGCCGTGCGCAAGGCGGTGACGGGGAGGCCGGTGCGGAGGGCGCCGCCCTGCCGGGCGAGGCCCCGCAGAAAGCCCGTCAGCAGGGCGTGCGGATCTGCCACCCGCTCGGTGGGGAGGTGCCAGGCGCCGCGCAGCGGCGCGCCCGCGAGGGCCGGGGCGACGCGGGCGAGGGCGGTGGCGTCGACGGGCTCCACGGCGACGCCGTGCCCGCGCAGGTGGGCGACGGCGTCGTGGAGCAGGGACGGGTCGTCGGTGAAGCCGTGCACGGCGCCCGTCGCGCGCGAGACGTCCAGGCCGTCCCAGTCGGCCGGCAGGGCTTCCAGGAAGGCCACGCTGCGCAAGGCGAGGGCGCGCTCGGCGGGCTCTTCGCCGAGGCGGCGCACCATGCCGGCGTTCTGGGCGGTGGCCTCGGCCCCGGGGGCGGGCCCGGCCTCGACCAGCGTGACGGCGCAGCGCGGGGCGAGCCACCAGGCGGCGGCGGCCCCGGCCAACCCGGCGCCCACGACGACCACGCGCGGCTTCACGCGGGCTCCGCGGCGGCGTGGGCCTCCACCAGCGCGAGCAGGCCGCCCGCCGGCACGACCTCCGCAAAGACCAGCGTGCGCGCCTGCACCGCGGCCGGCAGGGCGCCCGCCTTGTCGGCCAAGAGCCGCTTGCTGACGGCGAAAATGTAGTTGTCCGGCGCCTCGGCGGCCCGGGTGCGCAGATCCGCCCGGCGCCAGTGGCCGAGGATCTCGACGTGCGCGACGCGGCCGTCGCGGGCGAAGCGCAGGTCGGGCAACAGCACCCGCTGTTCCCCGGGGAACAGGGGCGCCCCCGGCTCCACCGCCCAGCCGCCCGCCCCCGTCGCGGCGAGGCGTTCGAGCAGCAGCGCCTCGGCGCTGGACACCCACGCGCCCTGCAGGCGGTGGTGGCTCTGCAGGCCGTCCGTGTGGGCGAGGCGGAGCTGCTTGCGCAGGTTGCGGGCGCCCCAGGCCAGCTCGGCGTCGAGCGACCAGGCCGCCGCGAGCTGCGGGAGCAGCCCGAAGAAGGTGGCGAGCTGCAGGCCGTAGCGGGTGGAGGCCGCGAGGAGTGACGCGGGGCCGTCGATCTCCAGGGTGAGCGCGTCCCCGGCTTGGGCGCCGCGGAACAAGAGCTGGTGGAAGCGCAAGGCCCGGAACAGCGCGCGCAGCGGCTTGGGGCCCGCGCCCTCCACGGTGAGCCGCAGCGAGAGGGCGCGCAGCAGCACGCTCTGGGCAAGCACGAGGTTGTAGCGGTGGACCAGGGCCCGCGGGCTCTCGGGCAGCGCGGCCGCGGCCAGCACCAGGGCGTCCTTGCGGTCCGCGTAGAGGGCGCGGGCGGCCTCCTCCGGCGCGGCGCCCGCCCAGCCCAGGCCAGCGGCGGCCTCCAGCAGCACGGCGGCGGCGGTGGGGCGG
>JBEIVK010000639.1:0-2750 GCA_040373935.1 Alphaproteobacteria bacterium | reverse complement strand
CGGCCGGCGCGGCGTCGATGGTCCGGCCGGGGGCGCCAGCGTCTCCGGCTGCGGTCGAGAGCCCGCAGCGTCCGCCGATCGCGGCGGCTGCCGCGGCTGCTGCCCGCCCGGCGAGCCGGCCGCCGCCCGAGGCGGTCCCGGCCGCCGCTTCGGTCGAGGCGGCCAAGGGCGGTGGTGCAGGAAAGGCCATCGCCGTCGTTGTCGCGCTCCTGCTCGTCGTGGGCGGCGGCGCGGGCGCCGCTTGGAAGGCCGGGGTCTTCGGGGGCGGTGCGCCCGAGGCGGGCGGGCCCGCCGGGCCGGGCCTTCCGGCGGCGGCGGGCACCATCGGCGGGGGCACGGTTCAGGTCGCCGAGCCGGCCCCAGAGCGCGGGGGCGTGAAGCTCACGCTGATGCCGCCGGGCAAGGCCGTGGTGTCCATCCAGGCCAACGCCGGGGACTACAAGGTGGACTGGGACGGCACGGGCGCGCTCGTGCTGGAGGGCCTGTCCGCTGGCACCTACAAGACGAAGGTCACCCCCACGGCGGGTGGGTCGGCGATGCGGAGCACCTTCGAGGTCGTCGCCGGGCAGCGGTGCGCCTTTAACTTCCCGCTGGCCGGCGCCGGAGAGTGGGAGCGGGGCGCCTGCGAGTGATGCCGGCCGGCCGCGCGGTGGCGCGGCTGGGGCAGGTCGCGGGCGGATGGCCGTGCCGGCACGCCCGGTCAGCGGCGGCGGCGGCCACGGGCGACGAGCACCACCCCCAGCAGGCCCCCCGCGAGCGGCGGGAGTGCGCCGCTGGGCGCGGTGGCGCAGCCGGCCGACTTGTCCCCGTCGGCCTCCGGGCCGTCGCGGTCGGAGGCGTCCGCGGGGAGGTCTGCGCCGTCGCAGTCTTGGTCCACGCCGTCTCCCATGACCTCCTCGGCGCCAGGGAAGACGTCCGCGCGGGTGTCGTCGCAGTCCTGCGGGGTGCCGCGGCCGCCGCCCACGATGGCCCCGTCCTCGTCGGCGTCGGCGTAGCCGAGGAAGACGGTGACCTGCCCCGTCTGGGGCTGGCCGTCCGGCCGCGCCTGGGGCGCGCCGATGAGGGCGTCGGCGTAGCCGTCCCCGTTGACGTCGCCGCCGGCGAGCGCGAACCCGAAAAAGTCCCCCGGCTCGCCGGCGAGGGTGTCGACCGCGTCCGCGGGCCAGGCGGCCGTCGGGCCGAGGTGGACATCGACCCGGCCGACCCCGGACCCATCGGTGTACGCACCGACCAGGAAGTCGGCGTGGCCGTCGGCGTCGGTGTCGCCCAGGCCGGCGAGCGACGCGCCGTAGGTGAGGACATCCGACGCGGCCCGCAGGGCGTCCCCGAGCCCGTCCGGCCCACCGGGCCCGCCCATCGCGAGGTAGACCGCGGCGTCCCGGCCGGCGTTCATGTCGAGATCCGGCGCGCCGATGAGGAGGTCGTCAAAGCCGTCCCCATCGACGTCCCCCGCGTTGGCGAGCGCGCTGCCGAGCAGCGCGCCTTCCTCCTGGCCCTCGAAGGACACCAGCGCCGCGGCAGCGACCCCGTCGCCGGAGCCGGCGTACACCGCCACCCGGCCCACGTCGAAGGCGGCGCCGTCCGCCCGGCTCTCGGCGATCGCGAGGTCGTCCAGGCCGTCGCCGTTGACGTCGGCCGTGGCCAGCGCGGTTGCGGGGACGTCGAGGACGGCGGTGGGCTGGACGCCCGGACCGGACGCGCCGCCGAGGAACACCTGGACACTCGGCCCGCCCACCGCGAGGTCGTCGAAGCCGTCGCCGTTGACGTCGCCGGCGGCGTCCACGCTCAAACCGACGAAGCCGGCGACCCCGGCGCCGGCGAGCTCCCACCCCGGGGTGGGCGCGGGGCCCGCGGGCCCGCCGTCGAACAGAACCGCCCGGCCCGCCTGCGTGTCGGCGCCGACGGTCGCGCCCGGCGCGCCGACCAAGAGGTCCCCGAAGCCGTCGCCGTTCGCATCGCCGCAGGACAGCGCCCCGCCGAAGGCCGACAGCGGATCGCCGTCGCCCAGCTCCGCGACGGGGGTGGCCGAGACGCCGTCCGGCCCTCCGAGGTGGACGAAGACGGCGCTGCGCCCGCCCACAGCCACGTCGGCGAAGCCATCGCCGTTCATGTCGCAGGTGGTGAGGGACCGGCCGAACAGCCCGCCCGACGCCGCCGGCAGCAGGACGGTGCTCGCGCCGAGCCGGTGCAGCCGTGGGCCCGCCGCGGCCACGCCGGCGGCGCAGACGAGCACCCCGGACACGAGGAGCGGCAGACCGCGGGGCAGGCCGAACCCGGCCACGGAGCGGACAACGCGGGACCCCGCCCCACGCAGAGACGAACCAGGTGCAAGCTTTGATGTCATCGGATGCTCGGAGGGAGCCCGTCGTGCCCCGCCGGGTCCCGAAGCGGAGCGTAGCACAGGCCGTGGGCCCGCGCGCCGGGCCGGCCCCCGCGGCGGCGGGCGACGATGGATGCGCGCCAGGCAAGCCCGCAGCCGGGGTTCGATCGGTCCGCCCGCTCGCCAAGCTGGCGTTCGCCCCGTGGGTGGGCGCTGTCCTCCCGCGACCGAGGGGGCGCCGCGCCCATCGGGTCCATGGCGCTGTGCCGGCCCCCGCGCGGCCCGCCCACCGTTCGGCCGGGCGGCTGCCGGGCTTCGCCCGTCACCCGGCCCTTCCGGGGGGTCGCGGCGCGGCCGCTCCGTGCGGCCCGGCGTCCCGCCGCCCCGCACCGGCCCTGCGGGCCGCCCCCTCCGGTCCGTGCCGCGGTGG
>JBEIVK010000897.1:0-1773 GCA_040373935.1 Alphaproteobacteria bacterium | reverse complement strand
GCGGCGCGCCCGTGGGGCGCTTGCCCCCGCCCGCCGCGCTCAATCCGCGAGCGCGGCGAAGTCGAGCAGGGGCTCCGGGTGGCGGCCGCCCTGCCCGGAGTAGCCGTTTTCTCCGGCGTCCACCATGCGGTTGCGCACCGCGGCGGGGCCGAGGGAGGGGTCCAGCGCCAGCATCACGGCCGCGGCGCCGGCGACGTGGGGGGTGGCCATGGAGGTGCCGTCCAGCGCCGCGTACTCGCCGCCCGGCCAAGTCGAGACGATGGCCACCCCGGGGGCGGCGATGTCCACGGCGTCCCCGAAGTTGCTGAACCACGCGAAGCCGTTGTCCCCGCCCGCGGCGTCGTAGGCCGAGACGACGATGCCGCGGTCCAAGCCGGCCGGGGTGACGTTGTCGGTGTTCTGCTCTTCGTTGCCTGCCGCGACCGCGACCACGACCCCTGCGGCCTCCAGGCGGTCCAGCGCCTCGCGCATCTCGCGGTCCATGCCGGAGCCGGCGGGCCCACCGAGCGAGAGATTGACCACGCGGATCTCCGGGTTGTCGAGCACGTACTCGAGGCCGGCCAGGATGTCCGTGAGGTAGCCCGAGCCGTCGGAGCCCAGCACCCGCACCGCATGCAACGGCACGCCCGGCGCGACGCCCACCACCCCGCTGCCGTCGGCGATGGCGCCGATGGTGCCGGCGACGTGGGTGCCGTGGCCCTGCGGGTCTCGGCCGGGCGCGCAGTCCCCGGTGTTGGCGCAGACGAGGTCGGCCTCGCCCACGACGTTGAGATCCGCGTGGGCGGCGTCGATGCCGGTGTCCACGACGGCGACGTGCACGGCGGACCAGTCGAGCACCGCGCCGTAGGGCGCGCCGATGCGCGACAGGCCCTCCGGCACTTCGTCGGCACCGACGGTGATGGGGGTGCCTTCGTCGGGCGGGGCGAGCTCTTGGCGCTCGTCGCGGGTGACCGACTCCACGACCGTCAGCCGCTCGATCTCGTTGGGCACCTGGCCGTGCGGCAGCCGCACGGAAAAGCCCTCGTTGGCGCTGTCGTAGATGTGGATGGGCTCGAAGCCGAACTCGGTGGCGAGATCCCGCGCGATGGAGACCACCTCTGCGGGCTCGGCCTCGAGCTTCACGAAGTAGATGCCGGAGAACTGGTCCTTCGGGTCGAGCTGGGCGCAAGCGCCGAGGAGCGGGAGGAGGACGAGCAGCGGACGACGGGGCATCGGGGACCTCGGGGCTACCGTATCTCGCAGGGCGGCGCCTGCACCGCCGAGATACGCGCCAACCCGGCGGGGCATTCGAATCGTCCGCCGGGGAGCAACGATGGGCTTCGCGGGCAACACGGCCTTGTGGGATCAGTTCCGGCGCCTGCTGTTGGGCACCGTCGTCGAGGCGCTGCTCGAGTCGGGGCTGGCCGTCGAGTTCTCGACGCTGCGCATCTCTTTTGGGCCGGACAGCGCCTTCCAGGTGCCGCGCCTGGACAACTACATGCGCTTCGTCGGGGTGCTGGAGGCCCGGCTGGGCGCGGCGCCGCCGCCGGGCGCGGTCGAGGCGGCGCGCGCGCGGCTGGTGCAGGCGTGGCCGGCCCTGCTCTCGGTGGTGGACCTCCCCGTCGGTGATCGGCTCACGAGCGAGCGAAACCACCTCACGGTGCGGGTGGACGCCGGGCCCACCGGCGCGGTCCTGCGGGTGGAGTTCGATCTCGAGGCCGATTGACCGCCCGGCTGCCGCCGGCGCGGGCCGCCCGCGGGGGCGCTGCGCGCGCCAGCGACCGGAGGCGGCGG
>JBEIVK010000754.1:0-2266 GCA_040373935.1 Alphaproteobacteria bacterium | reverse complement strand
GGGCAAGGGCCTGGGTCGCACCCGCGCGGTGGGCCAGACGGCGAGCGGGCGCGCGGGCGGGTCGGCGGCGGGGGTTGTGTCTGGGGCGGTCGCGGGGCACCCCGGGGGGCCCCCTGTCCCCAGGCCCTCACCCCTCTCGGCCCGGCCTGCGGCGGCCGGCGGCGCTCAGCCCCGGCGGCGCCGCAGCCCGAGGAGGCCGAGCCCGCCGAGCAGGAGCGCGCCGGCCTTGGTGCCCTTGTCGGCCTCGCAGCCGCCCGGCTCGCCGGCGAGATCGGCCGCGCCGACGCCATCCCCGGTGCCCACGTTGCCGCCGCCGCCGGTGTCGCCGGTGTCGGCGCCGGTGTCGGCCGGGCCGCAGACGTCGTCTTCGTCGATGTCGCCGTCGCAGTTGTCGTCTTCGCCGTTGCAGACCTCGTCGGCGTCGGGGTTGATCTCCGGGTCCCCGTCGTCGCAGTCTTCGGCCTCGTCGTAGCCATCGCCGTCGTCGTCGGCGGCGCGGGCGGCGGGGCTGAGGAGGGCGGCGGCGAGGAGGGCGGCGGCGAAGCAGAGGCGGTGCATGGGCAGAAGCCTGGGGAGAAGCCGGGTCAGGCGAGGGCGGCGCGCAGGGCGTCGAGGAGCAGCGCCGCGTGGGCGGGGCCGAAGGCGTGGGATTGGCCGACGAAGAGGCCGCGGTCGTGGACGGCCTCGGCGACGGGCAGGGGGCCGGCCACCCGTGCGCCGGGGACCCGCGCGAAGGCGGGCTGGCGGACGAGGTTGGCGCCGCTGATGGCGCGCGTGGAGATGTCGCGCGCCTCCAGGCGGGCGGCGAGGGTGGCGCGGTCGATGCGGGCCTCGGGGCGCAGCACCATGGGGAAGCCGAAGGCGGCGTGGGTGCGCCCGGCGGGCGCGGGGAAGACCTGCACGGGGAGGCCGCTCTCGGCGATGGCGGCGCACCAGGCGGCGTGGTTGGCGCTGCGGGCCGCGAGGATGCCGGGCAGGCGCGCGAGCTGGTGGATGCCGAAGGCGCCGGCGACCTCGGTGGGACGAACGTTGTAGCCGGGCGTGACGAACAGGAAGCGGGGGTCGATGTCCGGGTGGGCGGCTTCGAGGGCCGCGCGGTCGGAGCGCTCGCGCACCCAGCCGTGGGCGCGCAAGCTGCGGGCGGCGTCGGCCAGGGCGTCGTCGTCGGTGGTGACGGCGCCGCCCTCGATCGTGTTGAGGTGGTGCGAGAAGAAGAAGGAGAAGGCGGCGATGCGCCCGATGCCGCCGACGACGCGGCCGTCGAGCGTGGCGCCGTGGGCGCCGCAGGCGTCCTCGATGACGACCGGGGCCTCGACCCGCGCCGGGAGGCCGAGCAGGTGCACGGCGAGCACGGGGGCGTCGAAGCGGCCGTCGAGGACCAGGGTGTCCGGGTGGACGTCCATCACGACCGGGCGAAGGCCCGCCTGCGCCACCGCGAACAGGCTGGTGGACCAGCCGACCGCCGGCACGATGACCTCGTCCCCGCGCCGCAGGTGGCCGCACTCGATGAGCGCGGACAGCGCGACCAGCAACGCGCTGCTGCCGGAGTTGACCATGACGCTGTGGCGCACGCCGACCGCCGACGCCCAGCCGGCCTCGAAGCGCCGCACGCGGGCGCCCATCGTGAGGTGGCCCTCCAGCAGGGCATGAATGGCCTCGGTGACCTCTGGCGCGCCGAAGGCCGGCACGACGAGGGGCAAGGCGTCCAGCGGGGCCGCGGTGTCCACGGCGAGGTGGGCGGCCACGAGGGCCTCGACGGCGGCGGCCCGGGCGGCGTCGGGCGCGCTCATCGCAGCACCCGGGCGGACGGGAGCTCTTTGAGGAGGACGCGCAGGTGGTCCTTCCCGACGGGCCAGGAGATGGCCTTGGACTCGCCGCCGGCCCGCTGGCCCTCGCGGGTGGGCAGCTCGGCGATGGGCCAGCCGCGCTGCATCGCCTTGATGCTGATCTCGTACTCGATGGGGAAGCGCTTGACGCGCGTGTCGAGGGCGAGCAAGTCGGCGCGGTGCAGGGCGCGGAAGCCGTTGATGGTGTCCGTGACGAAGGGGCCCTGGTGGAAGAGCCGGTTGGCCAGCCAGGTGAGCGCTTGGTTGACCCGCGCGCGCGGCCGCAGGAGGTCCGTCTCTTCGTTGAGGGCGCCGGGCGCGAAGCGGCTGGCGATGGCGAGTCTGGCGCCGGCGAGGAGGAGGTCGTCCAGGCGCTCGATGTCGGCCGGGTCCTCGTTGCCGTCGGGGCTGTAGAAGACGAGCCGCGCCGTGTCCGTGGC
>JBEIVK010000744.1:0-2305 GCA_040373935.1 Alphaproteobacteria bacterium | reverse complement strand
GTCGAGGAGCTGCACCCGCATCCGTAGCCGCGCGCTGGCTGCCTGGGTGGGGTCGACGTCGAGGAGCACCCTCAGCGCGTGCGCGACGCGGGCGGTCTGCGCCGCCTCGCACTCGATAGCGACCAGCGCGCTGCGGATCTCCGCGTCGGTCACGGGATAGGCACGGCGGGCGGAAGGTAGTGCGACAGTGCCAGCCGGGCTGCCGACCGAAGCCCGCGCGCCACCACCTCGGAGGCCCACCAGCCGCCCCAGGCTGCCGTAGCTGCGGCGTCAAGGGCTGCTTCGGTTCCGCCGCGCGAGGCGACCAGAACGGCGCGGAATTCCGGCCAGGCCGCGTCGGGCGCCTGGGTGTAGAGCCCGAGGTTGCCCTGGTGGATGATGTGGGAATAGCCTTGAAAAACGCCGTTGTGGACGTGCGTAACAGGTCCGGTGTTGGGGGCAGCTTGGCCCATTGATGCTCCTACGATGGCCCCGGTGGGGGCGAGAGGGAGATCGACGCCAGCCGCGCACTGTGCACGATGAGGCGGGGGATCTCGGAGAGGCGGACATCCGTGTCCTCGATTTGCCGCAGCAGCCGGAGCGCCTCGCCGGGCGCGAGCGAGGCTATCAGGTCGTCCGCCTGAAGTGCGGCGTGCAAGGCGATTTCTTCGGTGTTTGCATCAGGGTGAAGCACGGACGCCCCCAACAGCCGGTGCAAGCTGCGGCAAGAGGTATAGTTGGCCTGTGAGGCCGAGAAGTAGCAGGATGGCAATAGCGACGGCGGGCCAGGGGTTGCGGTCCGCCCAGCCAAGTACGCCGCTGGTGGTCTGCCGCTCGATCTGCTGTAGCAACGCCGCAGACACCGCCGCAGACCGCTCGGTTGCTGCTTTGACCGCCGCTAATTCGCGGCTGACCTCCTCCAGACGCCGGGCCATGTCGGCAATGGCGCGCGACTGGAGGCGAATGAGTAGCTCAAGAGCGGCGCGGTCGTCCATAGTGGCTCCCTACCGCGTCAAGGCGAAAGGTTCCAGCAATTCACCAAATCCGCAGGCTCACCCTCCCACGTTTCCGGCGTAGGAAGCCGACCATTGACGGCGGGCCGCTGGATAACCAGCACCGCCCGCTGTGGGGTCACTTCGATCACCTCCGCAGTGTAGCCGTCCTCACGACAGAGACGGGTGCCGGGCGGATAGTCCTGGGGATTGCTCATATGTTTGCACTCACGATGTAGACCGTTCCAGCCGCCCCCTGCGCCGCATTGACGCCGTTGCTGCCGGTGCCGCCCACGCCGCCGGTCGCCGTGCCTGTGGGGACACTCCCGGCGCCGTAGATGCAGGCGACCAGCCCCCCGTCACCGCCCGCACCACCCGCGCCGATGTCCGCATCCACGGTCGCGCCCGGGCCACCGCTCCCGCCGTCGGCAGAGAGCGCGCAGGCAGACACGGCGTTGCCGAGGGCCACCAGGAGCGCGCCACCTGCACCCCCACCCCCACCGCCCGCCGTGCCGCCGCCGGCTGTCGCGACAGCCGTGCCGCCCACGCCGCCGATAGCCCGGATATAAAGCGTGTTTGCGCCCATATCGAGTTTCCCGATGCACACGCCCACCACGCCCGCTCCACCGCCGCCGCCGCCGGAGGTCGCCGTGATTTGGCACCCGCCCGCTGCGCCACCGGCACCACCGGATAGCTGGTACTGATTCTGCGAGGTTCCACTTGCCCAATTACGCGCGAAGGCAAGAAGAATGAAGTCCGCCAACCCGCCATAGGTGCTGTAGCCGGGCTGGTAGTTGCGCGTAAGGCTGCCCGCGTTGCCGCCGGCTGTGCCCCCGGCTGCACCACCTGCGCCGCCGATGCCGCCGAGGCTGACACCCTGATTGTATGCGCTTGGGGTGGCGCCGCTCCCGGAAGTGTTGCGCCCGGTCGCCCCGTTTTGCCCGCCCGCGTAGGGAGCCGCTGTGGACACAGCAGCCGCCCCCAGGCCCGCCGTGGAGCCCGATGCGTTGCCGCCGTTCCAGTCGATGTACGCCGTTCCGGTGCCGACGCTGGCGACCGAGCGGAACACCAGCCGCGCGCCTTTCGACACGATGGCGATACTGCTATAGGTCGTAAAATCGAAGGTGATAACGTCATATTCGATAACCGCCGCCGCCGTAACGGTCAGGGTCCGCACCCCGCTGATCGTGCTCCACGTCCCCCACCCGACAGCGGCGGTTCCGTCCAGGGTCAGATCGCCCCCCGCCCCGAAGCCGCAGAGCACGCCCAGACCGAGATTCGCCGCGCCGGGGTTGCCCAGCCGTGAGTCGTTGCCCTGCACCGCCCGGTCAGCG
>JBEIVK010000492.1:0-3530 GCA_040373935.1 Alphaproteobacteria bacterium | reverse complement strand
TCCCCTGCCTCGACGTCAAGGACGGCCGGGTCGTCAAGGGCGTGCGCTTCCAGGGCCTGCGCGACGCCGGGGACCCGGTGGAGCGCGCCGCCGCCTACGTCGCCCAGGGCGCCGACGAGCTGGTCGTGCTCGACGTGAGCGCCGGGCCCGAGGGCCGCGCCACCGCCGCCCACACCGTCGCCGCCGTGCGCGCCGTGCTGCCCATCCCGCTCACCGTCGGCGGGGGCGTGCGCAGCGTGGACGACGCCGCCCGCCTGCTCGACGCCGGGGCCGACAAGGTCGGCGTGAACAGCGCCGCCGTGGCAGACCCCTCGCTGCTCGACGCCTTGGCCGCCCGCTTCGGCCGCCAGTGTGTCGTGCTCGCCTTGGACGCCGCCCGCCGCCCGGAGGGCGCTGCCGGCTGGGAGGTCGTCGTCGCCTCCGGCCGCACCCGCACCGGCCGCGACGCCGTCGCCTGGGCCGCCGAGGCGGCCGCCCGCGGGGCCGGCGAGATCCTGCTGACCTCCTGGGACCAGGACGGCACCGGCGAGGGCTACGACCTCCCGCTCCTGCAGGCTGTCTGCGGCGCCGTCCCCGTGCCCGTCGTCGCCAGCGGCGGCGCCCGCACCCCCGCCCACCTGCACGCCGCCCTGGACGCCGGGGCCGAGGCCGTGCTCATGGCCACCATCCTGCACGACGGCCACACCACCGTCGCCGGGCTCAAGGCCGCGCTGTCCGCCCGAGGAGTGGCCCTCCGCACATGATCATCCCCAGCATCGACCTCATGGGCGGACAGACCGTCCAGCTCGTCGGCGGCAAGACCCTCGCCCTCGAAGCGGGAGACCCGCGCCCCCTCGCCACCACCTTCGGGCGCGTGGGCGAGGTCGCCGTCATCGACCTCGACGCCGCCTTGGGCCGCGGCTCCAACGCCGGGCTCATCGAGGGGCTTCTGCCCCTCGCCCGCTGCCGGGTCGGGGGCGGCATCCGCGATGTTGACACCGCGCGGCGCTGGCTCGACGCCGGGGCGGCCCGCATCATCCTCGGCACCGCCGCCACACCGGAGCTGCTGCGCCCGTTCCCACGAGAGCGGCTGATCGCCGCGCTGGACGCCGTCGAAGGCGAGGTCGTCACCCACGGGTGGACCACCCGCACCGGCGCGTCGATCGCCGGGCGCATGGCGGACTTGCGTCCCTACGTCGGCGGCTTCCTCGTCACCTTCGTCGAGAAGGAGGGGCGCCTCGGCGGCACCGCCATGGACCGCGTGCGCCCGCTCATCGAGGCGGCCGGCGACGCCCGCCTCACCATCGCCGGCGGTGTCACCACCGCGGCCGAGATCCGAGACCTCGACGCGCTGGGCGCCGACGCCCAGGTCGGCATGGCCCTCTACACCGGCCGCCTCGCGCTGGCCGACGCCGTGGCCGCCCCGCTCACCTCGGACCGCCCGGACGGCCTGTGGCCCACCCTCGTCTGCGACCGCGCGGGCCAGGCCCTGGGCCTCGCGTACTCGGACGCCGAGAGCCTCGCACACGCCCTCACGCACGGCGTCGGCGCCTACCACTCCCGCCGCCGCGGCCTGTGGGTCAAGGGCGCGTCCAGCGGCGCCACCCAGCGCCTCCTGCGGGTGGACCTCGACTGCGACCGCGACGCCCTGCGCTTCACCGTCGAGCAGGCCGGCGCCGGCTTCTGCCACACCGGCACCGCCACCTGCTTCGGCCCGGCCCACGGCCTCGCCGCGCTGGAGGGCACGCTGCGCGCCCGCGCGGCCGACGCGCCCCCCGGCTCCTACACCCGCCGCCTGCTCGACGACCCGGCCCTGCTGCACGCCAAGCTCACCGAGGAGGCCGCCGAGCTGGCCGCCGCCACCGACCCGGCCCACGTCGCCGAAGAAGCCGCCGACCTCCTCTATTTCGCCGGGGTTGCCCTCGCGCGGGCCGGGCTCGGCTGGGCCGACGCCGCCGCCGCCCTGGACCGCCGGGCCCTCCGCATCAGCCGCCGCCCCGGGGACGCCAAGCCCGGCCCCGCCCGCCCGGAGCCCGCCCGATGAGCCCCGTCCTCCGCCGCCTCGCCGCCGCGGCCGTCCCCGCCCTGCGGCGGGACGCCGTCTCCGCCGCCACCCTCGCCGAGACGGCCGCCATCGTCGAGTCCGTGCGCACCGAGGGCGAGCCTGCCTTGCGCCGCTACGCCCACCACTTTGGCGAGCTTCCCACCCCCGGCGCCCCGCTGCTCCTGCCGCGCGCCGCGCTCGAAGCGGACTGGCACGCCCTCTCCGCCGCCGACCAGGCCACCCTCACCCGCGCCACCGCCCGCATCACCGCCTTCGCGGAGGCCCAGGTGGCGGCCCTCGGCCCCGTCACGGTGCCCATCCCCGGCGGCACCGCCGCCTTGCGCTACGCCCCCGTGGCCCGCGCCGGCTGCTACGCCCCCGGCGGCCGCTTCCCCCTGCCCTCCAGCGTGCTGATGACCGTCGCCACCGCCCGCGCGGCCGGCGTCGCCGAGGTCCTCTGCGCCAGCCCGCGCCCCACCCGCGAGACCCGCGCCGCCGCCTGGGTGGCCGGGGCCGACGCCCTCCTCGTCACGGGAGGCGCCCACACCATCGCCGCCTTCGCCTTCGGCGCCGGCCCCATCGCCCCCGTCGACACCATCGTCGGCCCCGGCAACCGCTGGGTCACCGCCGCCAAGCAGCTCGTCGCCGGCCGCGTCGGCATCGACATGCTCGCCGGCCCGTCGGAGCTGGTCGTCCTCGCCGACGCCAGCGCCCACCCCGGCCGCGTCGCCGCCGACCTGCTCGCCCAAGCCGAGCACGACCCGGACGCCCTGCCCATCCTCCTCTCCACCGACGCCGCCCTCCTCGACGCGGTGGACGCCGCCCTGCGCGCCCAGCTCGCCACCCTGCCCACCCGCGCCACCGCCGAGGCCGCCTGCGCCAACGGCTTCGCCGTCGCGGTCGCCACCCTCGACGAGGGCATCGCCCTCTGCGACCGCCTCGCCCCCGAGCACCTCGCGCTGCACCTCGCGCCCGCCGCCCTCTCGCCCACCGCCGCCGCCTTGCGCCACTACGGCGCGCTGTTCATCGGCGACGGCGCGGCCGAGGTCCTCGGCGACTACGCGGCCGGCCCCAACCACACGCTGCCCACCGGCGGCACCGCCCGCAGCGCCGGCGCGCTCAGCGCCGCCACCTTCTTGCGCGTGCAAACCTCCCTTCGCATCGACGACCTCGCCGCCGCCGCCGGCATCGTCGAGGACGCCGTCCGCCTCGCCCGCATGGAGGGCCTCGAAGCCCACGCGCGGGCCGCCGAGGCCCGCCGCACACCCGGATAGGCCATCTTGGGGCAGGGGAAACCCAGGTTTCCCCCGCAACGCCCCCTTCCTTCCCGCCCCTGGCGAGGCCCCTCCGGCGGGGCCACCGGGGGAGAGCGTTGCTGCGCGTGCAAACCTCCCTTCGCATCGACGACCTCGCCGCCGCCGCCGGCATCGTCGAGGACGCCGTCCGCCTCGCCCGCATGGAGGGCCTCGAAGCCCACGCGCGGGCCGCCGAGGCCCGCCGCACACCC
>JBEIVK010000690.1:0-2527 GCA_040373935.1 Alphaproteobacteria bacterium | reverse complement strand
CGTCCTTTTCGGCGTCGCCACGCCAGATGGGGACGATGACGACCTGCGTGGGAGCGACGGCCGGCGGCAGCACGAGCCCGGTGTCGTCGCTGTGGGCCATGATGGTGGCGCCGATGAGCCGCGTGGAGACGCCCCACGACGTGGCCCAGACGTGTTCGAGCGTGCCGTCCGCCGCCTGGAAGGTGACGTCAAAGGCGCGGGCGAAGTTTTGCCCGAGGAAGTGGCTGGTGCCGGCCTGCAGCGCCCAGCCGTTCTGCATCATCGCCTCGATGGTGTAGGTGTCGTCGGCGCCGGCGAACCGCTCGGACGCGGACTTGCGGCCGGTGACGACCGGGATGGCGAGCGTCTCTTCGGCGAAGCTGCGGTAGACCTCCAGCATCTGCTCGGCCTCGGCGATGGCCTCGGCGCGGGTGGCGTGCGCCGTGTGGCCCTCTTGCCAGAGGAACTCGGCGGTGCGGAGGAACGGGCGGGTGCGCATCTCCCAGCGGACGACGTTGGCCCATTGGTTGATGAGCAGCGGGAGATCCCGGTAGGACTTGATCCAGCGGCCGTACATGTGCCAGATGATCGTCTCGCTGGTGGGGCGGACGATGAGCGGCTCTTCGAGCTTGGCCGCGGGATCCGGCTCGACACCGCCGCCGGCGGCCGCGCGGAGGCGGTGGTGCGTGACGACGGCGCACTCCTTCGCGAAGCCCTCGACGTGCTCGGCCTCCTTGGAGAGGAAGGACTGGGGGATGAACAGCGGGAAGTACGCGTTGACGTGGCCCGTGGCCTTGAAGCGGCGGTCGAGGTCGTCGCGGATGTGCTCCCAGACGGCATAGCCGGCGGGCTTGATGACCATGCAGCCCCGGACGGGCGAGGCGTCGATCAGGTCCGCCGCGGCGATGACGTCCTGGTACCACTCGGCGTAGTCCTTGGAGCGAGGGGTGATGGCCTGGTTGGTGGACACGGCGACTCCGAAAGGCGGGGCCTTGGAAAAGCGGGTCGGCTGGTCTAACATGGGGGCGCGCCGGACGCGGCGGCGCAACGGGGGGTGAGATGGGGCCGTCGGACGGTGAGGAGCTGCTCGCCGCCGGAATCCTCGGCGCACTCGCGGGCGGCGGGCCGTCGGCGCCCTTGGAGGCGATCGGCGTTCTCTCTGGCGGGTCGCGTGCGTGGCTCCTCGGTTTTGGGCGCTCGGCCACGGTGTCGTCGGTGGCCGCCTGGCGGGTCGACGGCGCGGCGGGGCGCATCTCCTTTCCGGGCGAGGGCGCGGCGCACGTGCCCCGCACGCGCAGCCGGTTGGCCAGCGGGCGCTGCGCGTGGGTCCGCAGCCTGGACGACATCCCGGCCGGCGGCGAAGAGCGCGGCCTGCTGGAGGCGCTCGGGGCCCGGTCGGCGCTCGCGGTGCCGGTCACCCGGCCGGGCGCGGGCGGCGGGGCGCTCCGCGGTCTGGTGCTCGTGGTGGACCCGGCGGCGCACCTGTCGGCGGCGCGGCTCGGCGTGTTGTGCGGTCTGGGCGCGCTGTTGTGGCCGTGGGTCGGCGGGTCGGGCGAGCGCGAGGGGGGCGGTCGGCGGGCGCGGCGCGCGCTGGTCCGCGGCTTCTCCACCCGCCTGCGCGAGCAGCTCACGCCCGTGGTCGGCGGCGCGGAGCTGCTCCGGGAGGCGCTCTCCCAACGTCCGGTGGACGCCGGCTTGGCGCTCGATGGCGTCGCGCTCGTCGAGGAGGGCGCTGCGCGCGTGCTGGAACTGGTGGACCGCCTGGCCGTGCTCGTCCCGGAGGCGGACCTGTCCGCTCCCGGTGTGGACCTCGCGGCGCTGTCGGCGGCGCGGCGCGCGGACTGGTCGGCGCGGGTGGCGCCGGCGGTGCTCGACGTGGAGCTGCGGCCGGGCACGCCGCACGTGCGCGGAGACGCCGAGGCCTTGGGGCGGGTGTTTCAAGACGTGCTCGCCAACGCGGCCCAGTCCGGCGCGCGGCGCGTCCGCTGGGTCGCTTCCGGGGACGGCGCGGGCGGCGCGCGGGTCGAGGTGGTGGACGACGGGCGCGGCATGGAGCCGCTGGTCGCCGCGCAGGCGATGGAGCCGTTCTTTTCGGCCTCGTCCGTTCCGGGCGCGTTCGGGCTGGGGCTCGCGGTGGCGCGCGCCCAGGTCGAAGCGTTGGGCGGCACCGTGGAGCTGGAGACGGCGCTCGGGATGGGCACCCGGGTCCGCGTCAGCCTCCCTGCCGCCGCCGCGCGGCCGGTCGAGCCGCCTCCGCTTGCGGCGGCCCCGCTCGCGGCGGTGCTGGACGCCGACCCGACCCGCTGCACCCTCATCGCGCGCATGTTGGAGAGCGAGGGCTTCGCGGTGACGGCCGCGACCGACGCGGAGGTGGCGTGGCTGCTGCTGGGCGCCGGCCGGGTGCAGGTGCTCGTCGTGCGCGAAGGGGACGCCGGGCTGGACGCGCTCGCCGCAGAGCTGGAGGCCAGCGGGCGCGCGGGACGCGTCGTGCGGATCGGCGGGGAGGGCGTGCACGCCGCTGCGGGCGGCGCGCGTCTGCCGGCGGCCG
>JBEIVK010000497.1:0-3512 GCA_040373935.1 Alphaproteobacteria bacterium | reverse complement strand
GGCGCTCCGCCGCCCGGAGGTGGCCCTCCGCCGCCCGGAGGTGGCGCTCCGCCGCCCGGAGGTGGCCCTCCGCCGCCCGGAGGTGGCCCTCCGCCGCCGGGCGCTGCTCCGCATCCCTCCCTTTCGCCCGGCCTGTAGCCCATGCACTTTGACCTCAGCCCCGAGCAGCAGGCCTTCCGCGAGACCGTCCGCGCCTTCGCCACCCGCGAGATCGCCCCCCTCGCCGCCCAGATGGACGCCACCGACGCCTGGCCCGACGGCCTCTGGGAGCGCCTCGGCGCCCAGGGGCTCCTCGGCATCGGCATCCCGGAGGCCTATGGCGGCAGCGGCGGGGACCACCTGGACTTCGTGCTCGCCGGCGAAGAGCTCGCGTACCGCAGCGCCGCGGTCGCCCTCTCGCTCGGCGCCCATGCCAACCTTTGCGCCTACAACCTGTACCGCAACGGGGACGAGTCCCAGCGCCAGGCGCACCTCCCGGATCTGTGCGCTGGCCGCCGGGTGGGCGCGCTCTGCATCACCGAGCCGGACACCGGCTCCGACGCCGTGGGCATGCAGGCCCGCGCCGTG
Source organism: Alphaproteobacteria bacterium (assembly GCA_040373935.1). Lineage (GTDB taxonomy): Bacteria > Myxococcota_A > UBA796 > UBA796 > UBA2385 > JBEIVK01. The sequence goes on along the minus strand of JBEIVK010000497.1, from coordinate 2,945 downwards.
CGCGACGGAGACGCCTACGTCCTCACCGGCACGAAAACCTGGATCACCAACGGCCCGGTGGCCGACCTCTACCTCGTCTACGCCAAGACCGACCCTGCGGCCGGCGCCCGCGGCATCTCCGCTTTCCTTGTCGAAAAAGGCGCGCCCGGACTCTCCGTGTCCAAGCCCTTCACCAAGATGGGGTGCCGCGGCTCGCAGACGGGCCAAGTCTACTTCGAGGGCGTCCGCGTGCCGGCCCGCGCCCGCTTGGGCCCCGAGGGCGGCGGCATTCACGTCCTGATGAGCGGCCTCGACGTCGAGCGCGCCGTGTTCGCCGCCATCCCGGTGGGCCAGCACCGCCGCGCGCTGGATCTCGCCCTCGACTACGCCCAGGCCCGCAGCCAGTTCGGCCGCCCCATCGCGGACTTCCAGCTCATCCAGGCCCGCCTCGCCGACATGGACACCACCCTCGAGGCCGCGCGCCTGCTCGTGTGGCGGGCCGCGGTCGTGCTCTCCCAGGCGGCCCGCGGGGGCAAGGGCAGCCCCGGCCATCGCCTCGCCGCGCAGGCCCTCCTGTTCGCCGCCGAGGCCTGCGAGGCCGCCGCCGACAGCGCCGTCCAGATCCACGGCGGCAACGGCTTCTCCGAGGAGTTTGAGGTCAACCGCATCTACCGGGACGCCCGCCTCGGCACGCTCGGCGCCGGCACCTCCGAGATCCGCCGCCTCATCATCGCCCGCGAGCTGCTCGCGCGGCCGTCCGCCACCGCCGGGTAGTCCCTTGACACCGCCTCCGCGGTGCGCAATTCCTCCGGGACAGGAGGGCCTCCCGACACCATGGCCAACCGCGCCGCCGCCTTTAAGCCGTCCCCCTTCGCCTTTTTCCAGCGCATCACGTTGTTCGTGATCACGAACTTCGCGGTCGTGCTGCTGCTGGGCGCCATTCTGCGGGTCACCGGCCTCGACGCCCAGGTCCACTCCGCCACGGGCGGGCTCAACCTCGGCGCGCTGCTCGTCATGGCGGCGCTGTTCGGCTTCGGCGGCTCGTTCTTCTCGCTGCTCATCTCCAAGCCGATGGCCAAGTGGTCCACCGGCGCGCAGATCATCGCCCAGCCCTCCAACCCCACCGAGGCCTGGCTGGTCGAGACGGTCGCCGCGCAGGCCCGGGCCGTCGGCATCGGCATGCCCGACGTCGCCATTTTCCCCTCTCCCGAGCCCAACGCCTTCGCCACCGGCGCCTTCCGCAACTCCGCGCTCGTCGCCGTCAGCAGCGGGCTCCTCTCGCAGCTCTCCAAGCGCGAGGTCGAGGCCGTGCTCGCCCACGAGGTCGCCCACGTCGCCAACGGCGACATGGTGACGATGTCGCTGCTCCAGGGCGTCGTCAACACCTTCGTCATCTTCTTTTCGCGCATCATCGGCTTCCTCGTCGACTCCTGGCTGCGCGGCAACCGCGAGGACAGCCGCGGCGGGCGCGGCATCGGCTACTGGGTCGCCACCTTCGCCGCCGAGATCGTCCTCGGCTTCTTCGCCACCCTCATCGTCATGGCCTACAGCCGCCGTCGCGAGTTCCGCGCCGACGCCGGCGCGGCCGCCCTCGTCGGCACCGGCCCCATGAAGGCCGCCCTCGCCCGCCTGCAGCTCGGCCACGACGGCCCGGCAGACCTCCCCCAGAGCCTCGCCGCCTTCGGCATCCGCGGCGGCGGCGGCTGGCTCCGCCTGTTTGCGTCCCACCCGCCCATCGACGACCGCATCGCTGCCCTGGAGGCCCTGGATCGCCAGGGCTGAGGTCCCCGCGCGGGCGGCGGGTCCGATCGGGCGCCTGCCCCGGCGGCGCCGGGGCACCGGGCCCTTCCGGCGGGTCGCGGCGGGGCCGCTCCGTGCTGCGCGGCGTTCCGCCGCTTGCACCGGCCCTTCGGGCCGCCGCCTCCGGTCCCTGGCGCGCGCGCCACGGCCGCCCGCCGCCTGGGGGCGACGGTGGGCGCTCCCGCCCAAGCGTGGCATCGGGTAGGCTCCGGGCGGGGAGCCCGCGGGGGCTCCGGTTTCCCGGCTCCCTCTCGACTCGCCCCCCGGTTCGACGCCGCCCCCGTTCTCGCCCGGAGTTCCCGTGATCTGCGCGTTTTGCGGCTCTCGCACGCGCCTCGCGCCCTGCATCGCCTGCTCGCGGGCGCCCTTGCTCGCAGGGCGCTGGCGCCTGCTCGACGTCATCGGCGTCGACGACGACCTCATCACCTATCAGGCCGAGAACGCGCAGGGCCCGGGCCCCGCGGTCCTGGTCCAGCAGGTCCCCGTGCGGCGCCGGCCTGCGCCCGCCGTGCTGGAGGCGGTCGAGGCCGCGTTGGCGCCCCTGCGCGCCTGCGGGCACCCGGCGGTGCCCCGCGTGCGCGGGGTGGTCCACGCCCCGTGCCAGGACTTCGACGCCGTGTGGATCGTGCGCGAGCTGCTGGTCGGTGCCCCCCTGGCCTCCTTGCTCGGCAGCCCCTGGAGCGTCGACGAGGTCTTGTCTCTCGTCGATCGCCTGCTGGAGGTGCAAGCGTCTCTGGAGGCGTGTTCTCCGCCGGTGCGCTCCGGGAGCCTCCGCCCCGACACCGTCCTCCTCCAGCCCGATGGCGGCGTTGGCATCATCGCCTTTGCCGGCCTGCAAGCCGCGATGGCGGACCCGGGCGCCCCCGCCCGCGGGCAGCGCGCCGCGGACGGCCCGTGGTCGGCCCGGAGGGCGGCGAGGTCACCGCCCAGTCCGAGCTGTTCTCGACGGGCGTCCTGGCCTTTACGTTGCTGTGTGGGGCGCCGCCGCCGCGCGCCCGCCGGCGCGTGGACAGGGGCCCCCACCTCTACTTGCCCCCCCACGGGGGCGCCTTACAGGATCGAATGACAAAAAGGAAAAGCGACGTGTAGGGAAAGAGTGTAGCAAGAAATGTAAATATCGGTGGTAGCCCTATCAATAAAAAAAATATGTGGGGGGGGGGGGGGGG
>JBEIVK010000444.1:0-3870 GCA_040373935.1 Alphaproteobacteria bacterium | reverse complement strand
CCCGCGGCGGCACCGAGGCGCGGACGCGCCGAGCGCAGCGGAGGGCCGCCGACGGCCGGAGGCCGGCGGGGCGCCCAGACCGGATGCAGACCCCGGGCTCAGCGCTGCGGCGGGACCGGGCGCAAGTCGGCGCGGCCCCAGCGCATCCCGCGGCGACCGGCCTTGGAGGGCTCCCCGATGTCGGAGCGGGCGGGGCCGACGGGCTCCAAGATGACGTACTGCACGCCGTCCTCGCGGATGGTGCGCTCGCCGGAGTGGGGCTCCAGCTCGACCGCGGCGAAGGCATGCTCGGGCACGAGGACGACGGCCATCGGGAGGGTGGGGTAGCGGGCGCGCATCAGCCCCAAAAAGAGGACGGCCTTGCCGTCGCAATCGCCCTTGTTTTTGACGAGGAGCGAGAGCGGACGTCGGAAGCCGGCATCGGCCCCGCTCTTGCGCTTTTCGTAGGGGATGGCCTGGGTGAAGTGGAGGGCGCGGGCGGCGAAGGCGCGCGGGTCGTCTGCGGGGAGCCCCTGGGCAAGCGCCTCGGCGAGCGGGCGGAGGGCGTCGGCGGACTCCAGGGCTTCGCGGGCGTGGTCGGGGAGGACGGCGCCATCGCCATCGACGATGAAGCCTTTGGCGGCGGCGAACCGCACGAGCTCCGCCGACGCGGCCTCGCCGGCGCCGGCCAGCGCCGCGCGGGCGGCGGCGCGGGAGCGGGCCTGCACGGAATAGGAGACGCCCCCGCCCTTGACGGTGCGCACCTTGACGGAAGCGCCCTTGGGGAGGCCGTCCTTGGCCCACGCGCGCACCGCGGCGGCCTGGGCTTCGGAGGCGGCGGCGAGCGGGAAGCGGAGCGGGGCCTTGAGATCGGCCACCAGCGGGCCGTTGGGAAGGGGGGCGGAGACGGACCGCGTGGCCTTGCCGTCCTCCCAGCGGGCTTCGTAGAGCACGATGTCGCCTTGCGGGGCGGACTTGGCGCGGAGGCGCGCGGCGGCGGTGGCGGGGCGACCGAGGACCGCAAACAACGCCACCAGCACCAACAGGAAGACGCGACCCATCCCGACCTCCGGCCTGCGTGAGCAGGCGTGTCGTTGCGTAGCGTCGGTTCACGCGGAGGGCCATGCGGAACATCCGGGATGCGGCGGGGTGGGACGCGGGCCGCGGCCGCCGCCGTGGCGCAGGGGCTTGACTGCGAACGTGGCCCCCGGGTATGGCCGGCGCCAGGAAGGCCCCGTCGCCGATGCACGCCCGCCGCCCGCGCAGCCCCGCCCCCCCCAGGCCGCCCGCTCTCGCGTGGGCGCTCGTCGCGGCGCTCGTCGGCTGCGGCTCGCCCGCCCTGATTCCCAACGAGCCGCCGCCCTTCGGGGCCGGTGACACCGGGGGGAGAGCAGACACCGCCGCGCTCGACGCCTGGCCCTGCTCCGCCGCGACGCCGGGCAACACGCACACGCTCCGCATGCGCAACGACCGCGCGTCGACCGTCGCGCTCTTGTGGGTGGACCCGTCCTGCGCGGAGATTCCCTACGCCGTCCTGCAGCCAGGGGTCCCCTACGAGCAGCTCACGGGCGACGGGCACGTGTGGTTGTTCCGTGATTCGGTGTCAGACGAGGTGCTTCGGTGGATCCGCATGAATGACCCGGTCGAGGAGGTCACGCTCCAGTGATGCACCGCACGCTCGCGGCCGTCGCTTGCGCCGGCTGCACCTTGATCGCCCCCATGCCCGAACACCAACCCTGCAAGGAGGTGGGGTGGGCCATCGCGGCCCGCACGCACGCGTGCTCGGGAGACGTCGCGCTCGCGAACGGCCGCTACGATGCGTTTCTGGCCGAGACGGAGTGCGTGGGCTGGGCGGCGGACGACCCGCGGCTGGGCGCGCTCCCCCCGGAGGACCTCTTCTCCTGCGCGTTCACCCTGCGCAACCTGCCCTGCGAGGTGGTGGATGAGCTGGGCGACGACCTCGACGCGTGGCTCGCGCTCGACGAGGGCTGCGCCTACGTCGTCCAGGACGGGGGTGCGCCATGAGCGCCGCGCTCCTGCTGGTCTTCGGGGTCGGGGTCGCGGGCGCGCGCGACGACGGCTGGCTCCGCCCGGAAGGCACCGACTGCGACCTCAACGGGGGCAACCCCATCGCGGGCACCGCCGGCTTTGAGAACGCGCGAGAGGCGCTGCAAGTCAACCAGAACACCTGGAGCGCGACGGCCTTCGCGGAGCGCACGCTGTTTCCGGCGGCGCGGCGCAAGGCCGCGAAGGACGAGGGCGGCATCGCCGCGGCCCAATGGACCTTCACCTTCAACGCCGCCCAGGTGGTCACCTCCGACCCGAGCGCCCAGGGCAACGGCAACTGCCCGAGCGACTACCGCGTGCAGGTGCGGCCCCTCGACATGCAGGCCGGAAATATTGGCGTGACCGGAAAGTGGGGCAACTGGGGGCTGTTTTACAGCAGCAGCGTCACGTTTGGGCAGCTCGCGTATCCGAACCCCTTCGCGCGCGGGATGCTGTGGCTGGGCGCGGTGCCGATGTACACGGCCACCATCGCCGCGCTCGGGCCCGTGTCGGGGGGCTGGGCCACGCAGGAAGGCGCGAGCGCCTTTGCCATGGATTGGATCGCGGGCGGCCGCTACGAGGGCCAGCACGGGTTCGCGCGGGCGGGCTGGGCGGGCAGCCGCGGGCTCTACGTGGATGCGGGCGAGGACATCGTCGGGCTCGGGCTCTCCGGGATCGTGCGCCCTTCGGAGGCGGGGTGGCTGGGCCAGCTCCTCATCGGCGGGCGCCGGATGCCGCTCCGAAAGATCGCGGAGCCCCTGGGGATGTCCAGCGTTTTTCTGCGGGATCTGAGCTTCGGGCCGCCGGTCGCCGCCGCGGTGGCCGAGGCTGCCGCCGATGGGGGGCTGGACGCCGTGCTGGGCGGCGTGGGGCGCCTGCGCACCCTGCACGTGGAGCAGGAGGACATCGCGCGTCGCATCGACCTGCGCGCGGCGATGGCCACGCGCCCCATCGAGCAGCTCCACCTGGTGGCGCTGGGCGTGCACAGCCCGGACTTCCGCGACACCCGGGACGGCCAGTCGGGTACAGGGGTGCTGGGCCAGGTCGGGATGGTCAACCTGCCGGCGCAGCCGGTGGTGGGCGTGGACGGCGGCCGCTATTTCTCTGCGCGGCTGGAAGGCCGGATGCAGGCGAAAGACGGCCGGGTCGGCGGCGGGGGGTCGGTGCTGTTCAACGACCCGGAGCTGCTCGCCCTGTACCCGTTCGCCACGAATGTCTCGTCCTGGTCGCTCCACGTCGAAGGGAGCTTCTGATGCCCGCACGCGCGCCGCGTTGGTCCTGCGTCCTCCGGCCTTGCGCGGTGGTGGCCTGCGCGGCGCTGCTGGGTGGGTGCCGCTTTGTGCCCCTGGGCTGGTGGGACATCCCGTCGCTGCGCCTCGGGCTCGACGGCGGCGACACCGTGGAGGTGTCCGACGCAGGCTTTGTCCAGGTTGTCTCCGATGGCGGCGATTCGGCAGACCTCCTGCTCCGCTACCATCTCATCCCCCAGCTGGACGGCAGCGTCGCCGTCATCCCTGCGGAGGACCCGCCCATCACCACCGGGGAATGGGAGATGTCGGGGCGAGAGGACTTCGCGCTCCGGGTGGTCATCGGCGAGTCCTTCGTCCCGCTGGTGACGGACCAGACGACGGGCGAAGCCCTGGAGCTGGTCACCGAGGATGTCGTGTCGCTCAGCGTTCCGAGCAGCTGGGCCGGCGAGGGCGCCGGCACGGGCGCCGCTGTGTCCTGCAGCGTGGAGCTCTCGCTGCAGCGCTGAGGCCGGCGCGGCGCGCCGCTGCGCGGAGCGGGCCGCGGGGCGCCGGCGGAGGTCCTCGCCCGCGTCCACCGCGCGGGTCGAGGGGGTTG
>JBEIVK010000594.1:0-2990 GCA_040373935.1 Alphaproteobacteria bacterium | reverse complement strand
CGGGGCCGCCGGGCTCGGCATGCTCGCCCGCCCCGCGATGGCCGCCCCGCGGGCCGGGCTCAGCCCCCGCATCGCCGTGGTGGGCGCCGGGCTGGGCGGGCTGTCCACCGCCTACGAGCTGCAGCGCAAGGGCTACCGCGCCGTGGTCTTCGAGGCGGGCGATGCCCTCGGGGGGCGCTGCCAGAGCCTGCGCGGCCGCTTCCCGGGCCAGGCGGCCGAGCTGGGCGCCGAGCTCATCGACACCACGCACATGAACCTCCGCGCCTACGCCCGCGAGCTGGGCCTGCGCCTGGAGTCCTACGCGGCCGAGCCCGGCGAGCGCCGCTTCTACATCGGCGGCCGTCTCATCAGCGAGGCCGAGGTCACCGAGGAGTTCCGCGCGCTCGTGCCCGCCTTGCGCGACGACGTGCGCCGCAGCACCGGCGCCCCCACCGCCGATGCCTACAACGACCACGACGTCTTCCTCGATCACCTCCCGCTCGACGAGTACCTCGCGCTGCGCGGCGCAAGCCCGCTCCTGCAGGGGGTCATCGCCGCCGCCTACGAGCCCGAGTACGGGCGGCCCATCTCGGAGCAGAGCGCGCTCAACCTCCTGCTTTTCATCCACCCGGACCGCCGCTCCGAGCTGCACGAGTTCGGCGTGTTCAGCGACGAGCGCTACCACATCATCGGCGGGAACGACCAAGTGCGGGACGGCCTCGCCGCCGCCCTGGCCACGGCCCCCCGCTTCGGCCACCGCCTCACCGCCGTCGGCCGCCTCAGCTCGGGCGCCATCCGCCTTCGCTTCGAGACGGACGGCCCCGCCGTCGAAGAGGACTTCGACGAGGTGGTCCTGGCCCTGCCCTTCCCGCTGCTGCGCACCGTGGACCTGCAGGCCAGCCTCGGGCTGCCGGCGCGCAAGCGGGCGGCCATCGCCGGGCTGCGGGCCGGCACCAACAGCAAGGTCATGGTCGGCTTCGACGGGCGGCCCTGGCAGGCGCTGGGCAGCAACGGCGGGGTGTACGCCGAGGCCGCCTCCGGCTTGCAAAACGTCTGGGAGACCAACGGCCCGAGCAGCGACGGTCGCAGCGCCATCCTCACCGACTTCGCGGGGGGAGACCGCGGGGCCACCCTCGACGACGCGGCGCCCCAAGCCGGCGCCGAGGCGTGGTTGGAGGCGCTGGAGGGCGCGCTGCCCGGGGTGGCCGCCCGCGCCAGCCGCCGCGCCGACGGCAGCCTGCGCCTCGCCGCCCGCAACTGGCTGCGCGCGCCCCTCGCGGCCGGCAGCTACGCCTGCCAGCACCCGGGCTACTTCACCGAGATCGCAGACTGGGAGGGCGTCTCGATCGACAATCTCCACTTCGCCGGCGACTACACGGACAGCTTCTACAGCTGGCAGGGCTACATGGAGGGCGCCGTCATCAGCGGCATCACCGCCGCCGACGCCATCCACCGCCGCGTGCGCTGAGCCGACGGGCCTCCCGCCGGGCCAGCCCCGCGGGATGGCTCAGCCGATGCGCTCGCCCTGGAACGCCCACCGGCCAGCCGGAAAGCGCTCCGCGTGCTGCGCCCACCACGCCGTCCAGGCCGCGCGGTGGGCGCGCTGCACCCGCCACGGGCCCTCGGCGTCGAAGGGCAGGTGGCAGCCCGTGGTGATGACCAGCTCGTCGTAGGTGGAGCGGCGGATCTGCGCGTCGTCGTGGTCCAGGCGCAGCAGCAGCCGCCCCGGGTCGTAGAGGTGGCCATGCCGGAAGCGCGTGCCGGGGGTGAAGCCGTCTTTGTGCGCCGCCCACCACTCGGCCCAGCGGTTGCGGAGCAGGGACTCGTCCGGGTCCTCCGTGTGGCCGGTGAGCAGCTCCAAGGCGGCGTGCGCCGTGCGGGCGCGCACCGGATCCCGCACGCCCACGAGGTCCAGGAGGCGATCCACGCCGCGCGGATCCCCCATCCAGCCGAGGCCAGCGATGGCCCCGAGGCCGGTGGGCCCCTCCTCCTCGGCCGCCCGGTAGAGCAGGAGCAAGTACGCGGGACCGCCGTAGCGGCCGACGATCTCGCCGAGGTGCCGCGCCTGTGTGCTGCGGCGGCTGGCGAGGGCCTGCGCCTGGCTGTCGACGCCTTGCCAGTCCCCGAGCAGCAGCAGGGCGGTCGCCGCCTCACCGGCCAGCTCGGGCTCGTCCAAGGTGAGGAGCAGATCGTCGATACAGGCGGGATCTCCGATGCGACCGAGCGCCTCCACCGCCGCGCGGCGCACCGTCGGGCTGGCCGGGCTGGCGAGCAGGCTCCGCAGCGTCGGCACCGCCGCCGGCTCGCGGCGAAGCCCCAGCACCTCGGCGGCCAGGGCGATGCCGCCCGGGTCCACCGACGACTCCAGCGAGGTGAGGAGCCCGTCCACCACCGCGGCGTTCGGGCTGCGGGCCAGCGCGCCCACCAGCACCCGCGCCGCCACGCCCCCCGGCCGCTCGTGCAGCAGCAAGCGCAGCAGCACGTCCGCCGCCTCGTAGCTGCGGTGCCCGGAGAGGAGGTCCACGGCGGCCAGCGCGGCCGTCAGGGTCGGATCGGCGCTGCGCACGGCAAAACCGCTGTCCAGCCGACCCAGCGACTGCTGCAGGGTGCGGTCCAGCGCGGCGACCACGCGCGCGTCGCACGCGGCGATGGCCATGCGGTGCGCCCCGAGGCGACGCTCCGGGCGGTCCGCGTCGGCGCGCGTGAGCGGCGGGCGCGCGCGCTGGGCGTTCGCGCGATCCCGGGCGTGCTCGGCGGCGCGGTCCAAGTGCCAGTCCAGGCTGCGCCCGGTGTCCCCGGCCAAGGCGTCTGCCGCCGCGACCCCGGCCGCCAGATCCGCCGCGCGGAACAGGGCCCGCGCGCGCTCCGTCGCCCCCGCCACCCCGTGACGGCCCAGGCGCAGCAGCGTCCACGCCTCTTGCAAGGGCAGGTGCAAGGCGGCAAAACCATGGGCCGCCTCCGTCTGCAAGGCGATGGCCTCCGCGCGGTCCCCCGCGGCGGCGGCCAGCTCG
>JBEIVK010000975.1:0-1598 GCA_040373935.1 Alphaproteobacteria bacterium | reverse complement strand
CACCGCGCGGCCCCGCGCCCCGTCCGGGCTGGCGAGCCAAGCGGCGAGGGCCGCCGCCGGCCCGGGGTTGCGCGCGCGGGCGTTGAGCAGCACGCCCTCCACCGTGAGAAAAGGGGCCGCGCGGCGGCCGGTCTCCGAGACCACCGGCAGCGGCGCCACCGCCCAGTCGAGGCCCGGCGCCAGCTCGCCCCGGAACCATGGCCCGCTGATGGCCGTCGCCGCCTTGCCGTCGTTGAACAGCCGCGAGACGAGCGCGCTCGTCGTCTCGTCGGGGATGACGCCGCTTTCGAGCAGGCCGCGCGCGAAGGCGATGGACGCGGCGTTGCCGGGTGCGTCGAGGCGCACCGCGCCGTCCACCAGCACCGCGCCGCCAAAGGCGTGCAGCAGCGGGGCGTGGAAGTAAGGCTCCGTGGCCGGATAGGCGAGGGGCACCGCGCCTTTCTCGCGCAGCGCGGGTGCCAGCGCGCGCAGGGCGTCGGTCGTCTCGGGCGGGGCGTCGAGCAGCGCGCGGTTCCAGTAGAGCGCGAGGCACTTCCAGGCCAGCGGCACGCCCCAGGACTGCCCGTCGTGGGCGAAGGCCGCGGTGGTGGCGGGGTGCAGGCCCTCGGGGACGGGCAGCGGCGCGATGAGCCCGCGCCCCGCCCAGTCCCCGACGCGCTCGTGGGCCGCCACGAACAGATCCGGCCCGTTGTCCCGCGGGATCGCCGCCTCCAGCTTGGCGGCGAAGCCGTCGTAGGGCACGGCCAGCGGGACGACCACCGCCTCCGGCGTCGCGGCGTCCCACGCGGCGAGCGCCGCCTCGAAGGCCGCGCGCTCCTGTTCGCGGTAGGCGTGCCAGACCGTGACCTCGACGGGTGCGGCTGTGGCGGTGGCGAAGAAGGCGAGGACGGGGAGCATCGGTGGCGGTCCGGGGGCCGGATGCGCAGGCTACCGCATGCGGGGCCTACACGTCGGCGGCCGGCCCATCTCCCCACGCCGAAACCGGGCGGACCTCCACGATCCCCCGGCGGTCCAGCACAATGCGGTGGACCTCCGTCTGCGCGGCGGGGCTGGGCCCGATGCGCCGCCAGCCGATCACCAGGTCCACGAAGTAGAGGTTGGGTGCCTTGTGGTGGACCGCGCCGTCGTCGCCGTCGAGGAGGACGAGGTCCTTGTTGGGGCTGCCGAAGGTCCGCACCCAGCGCCACGTGTGGAGGCGCAGGATCTCCACGACCCCTTCGATGCGCGGGAAGGTCCGGGCGGCGGCCTTGGGGAAGACGGTGAGCGTCCGGTGGTGGTGCAGCACGGCGCCGTCGGTCTCCAGAGCCAGCGGGCTGCGCGCCGTGGCGACCCGCTGGGCCTGCACCGCGGGCGGCAGCTCCCAGCGGCCCACGAAGCGCGTCGTTTCGCGGACCTCGGACACGCGGTCCGGGAGGTTCATTCGCTCGAAGTCCGTTCGGCGGTCGTAAAGGAGGCGCGGGATGCGGCGGGCCAGCGAGGGGCCGAGCAGCGCCTTCAGGCGGTCCTTGATGACGTAGCCGATGACCGTGATCGCCGAGAACAGGACGATCATGCCCGGCGGCACGCCGCGGGTGAGCTCGATGTCCCAGAACAGCAGT
>JBEIVK010000111.1:0-9349 GCA_040373935.1 Alphaproteobacteria bacterium | reverse complement strand
GGGGATGGCCAACGGCAAGTACACGGTCCGCCTCGACCCCCGGATCCGCCGGGAGATCGTCCAGCGCGTGGACATCCCGCTCGAGCGCGTCTACGACCCTCGCTTCCTCCCGCTGCCCTCCGAGGCGATGCGCGTGGAGTGGTCGGACCTTGCCACCCGGGTGCGCGCGCGCGTCGCCGCTGCCCCCACCGCCCCGGCGGAGAACTGAGCCATGACCGCCTCTCTCCTTGTTCTTCTCGCGATCGGTGACGCCCAGGCGTGGTCTCACACCCAGAAGGTGTGGAAGCGCTCCGAGATCCCGATGCCGTGGTTCATGGCCGAGACCACGGTGGACAACATCGACTTCGACTACACGGTCGAGGCGATCCAGGCGTCCTTCGACACCTGGACGGAGACGGCGCCGTGCGCGGCCGTCGGGTCCAACTTCGAAGGGGTGCGGGAGGGCCACGTCGGCGGCTTCGTCACCGATGGCATCAACACCTTCTCCCTCGGCGACGGGTTGGACCAGCTCGATGGCTCCACCCTCGCCGCGACGCTGTGCATCCCCAGCGGCGAGTTCGCCTTCGGCCGCGACGGGCTGAACTACTACTACAACTACGACTGCGACATCACTTACAACGAGACGGTCGACTGGGCCACCTGGGAAGAAGTCGAGCAGGGGCAGTGCTCCAGCGAGTTCAGCTTCCAGTCGGTGACGACCCACGAGATCGGCCACTTGTGGGGTCTCGGTCACAGCTGCGACGACCCGAACGACGACGGCATCAAGGGCGAGGAGCCCTGCGATGATCCGGACCTCCGCTACGCGACCATGTTCTGGTCCACGGGCCCCTGCGACAACTACCAGGGTGGGGATCTCCGCAGCGATGACGTGGAGGGTCTGTACGCCCTGTACGGCCCGTCGTGCACCTTCGCGGCCACGACCGAGCGCTTCGGCGGCGTGCCCCTCGAGGTGTGCTTCGAGGTCGAGTGCAACGAGGCGCCCGAAGGCTTCGAGTGGGACTTCGGTGACGGCGCCACCGACTCCTCGGCGCTCACCGCCTGCCACACCTACGAGGAGAAGGGCCAGTTTACGGTGTCTCTCAAGACCCTCGGCGGCAACGACGAGTGCGGCGAGTGGGAGGCCGTCACCCGCGAGCGCGCGTACGTGCTCGCCTGCGAGGCGCCCGAGGCCGGCGAGGACTTCGATGGCCTCTTCACCATCGAGCACTTCGACGGCACGGTCTACCAGCTCATCAACCAGACGGACACCTCGGTGTACGGCTGCGTGGACCGCGTCCAGTGGGAGGTCTACAAGGGCGGGTCCGTCTCCGGTGAGCCGCTGCAGGTCATCTCGGCTTGGTCGCCCAAGATCGACTTCGGCGAGCCGGGCGAGTACACCGTCGTGCTCAACGTCGGCGGCCCGGGCGGCGTGACCGCCGCCAAGATCACCCTCAACGCCGAGGACAAGGTGGGCGACGCCTACACCGCGTGCGCCTCTGCCCCGGCGATCGGCGGGGTGTGGGCCGTCGGTCTCGGCGTGGCCGGGCTGCTTCGGCGTCGTCGGCGCGCCTGATCGAAGGGCGCAGGCGCGGGGCCAGTCGCCGTCGGCGCTGGCCCCGTCGCCGTTTTGGGGGAGGTGGGGCGGGCGTCGCGCCGGGTGCGCGCAGGCCCTCGCCGGCTCAGCGCCCGGTGAAGCGCGGCGCCCGCTTTTCGACGTGGGCCGCGAGACCCTCGGCCGCGTCTTCGGCCGAGAACAGGCCGGCCTGCAGCTCGCGCTCGAGGGCGAGGCCGCTCTCGAGGCTGACCTCCAGCCCGCTCACCACCGCGCGCTTCATGGCGCCGATGGCGCCGGCGGCGGCCCCCGGCGCGCAGAACCCGGCCGCGATGGCGACCACCGCGTCGAGGAAGGCGTCATCGGAGTCGGCGTCCAGAACGCCGTTCACGAGGCCGAGGCTGAGGGCCTCTTCGGGGCTGAGCAGGCGCGCGGTGGCCATGAGCTCGATCGCGCGCGCGGCGCCGATGGCCCGCCCGAGCCGCTGGGTGCCCCCGGTCCCGGCCAGAACGCCCAGCCGCGCCTCGGGCAGCCCGAGCTTGCCCGCCCCGCGGCGCGCGTAGCGCAGGTCGCAGGCAAGCGCGACCTCGAGGCCGCCGCCCACGCAGTGGCCACCGAGCGCGCCGATGACGAGCTTGTTGGTGTGCTCCAGGCGAAGCAGCGTCTCGTTGGCGTGCAGGCAGAACTGGTATTTGTACGCCGGGCTCATCGCGCGCAGGGCCGCGATGTCGGCGCCCGCACAGAAGAAGCGCTCGCCGGCCCCGGCGAGCACGATGACCTGCACGGACTCGTCGAAGCGCGCCCGCAGGACGGCGGCGTCGAGGTCTTGCATCATCTCGGGGCTGTAGGCGTTGGCGGGCGCGTGGGTGAGCGTCAGAACGGCGACGCCTGCGCCGTCGGTGCGCCAGGTGACCCGGCCGTTTGGGAAGGGAGAGGGCGGGGAGAGCGGCATTCGCGGACCTCAGCGGGCGGAGGGGTGGCGGGCGAGCCAGTCGGCGATGCGCGCCGCGTAGTCGCCCGGCGCGACCGTGTGGATCTCGGCGTGGTCGGCCCCGGGAACCTTCCAGAGCGCCTTCGGGTCTTGGGCGGCGGCGTAGAGGATGTCGGCCGCCGTGGAGGGGATGAAGGTGTCTTCGGCGGCGTGGATGATGAGCACCGGGGCCGCCTGACGGGACAGGGCCCGTGCGTTGTCCCAGGGATCTTCGAAGAACCACCCCGAGGGCATGTCCAGGCCGCTCGCGCCATCGTCGGTGAGGAACTCGGTGTTGGCGAAGGTGTCCTCGGTGATGAGCACGCGCGGCGGAGCGTCGACGCTGGTGTGCGCGGCGACGGCCCCGCCCAGGCTCAAACCGAGCAGGGGGAGCGTGTCGAAGGGCTGGCCGAGCGTTCCCTCGACGTGGGCGACCGCCGCCGGGCCGTCGGCCTCCAAAATGGCCCTGCCGGGCGTGCCTTCGCTGCGACCGAAGCCGCGGTAGTCGAACGAGAAGACGGTGTAGCCCTCGGACCAGTAGAACTCCAGGCGGTCCCAGTAGTCATCGAGGTTGCCGGTGTTCCCGTGGAAGAACACGAGCGCGGGCGCCGCCGGGTCGTCCTGCCAGCACCAGACGCCGTGGAGGCGCACGCCGTCCTTGGCGCGGAACGTGGACTCTTCGACGTTCTCCGCCGGGATGACGTCCCCGCCGAAGGCATAGGCGTCCACCGCCGTGGGGTTGAACAAGAACGGGTCCATCGTCATGCAGCCGGGCAGGACGCCCGCCCACAGGCCGACAGCAAGAGGGCGGAGGCTCATCGCGGGCTCCCGGCGGCGCCCGGCCCGAAGCGCAGGCGGGCGCCCATGTGGACGGAGAGGGCGCCCTGGCCGGCTGGGCCCCACCACTCGGCTGTGCCCACCGCGTTGTCGCGCAGCGGGGCGACCCACCTCGACTCGGCCTGGACGTCCCATCGCCCGAAGCGAAGCTGGCTGCCGAGCGCCCAACTCCCGAAGGAGACCGGCCGGGCGAACTGCAAGAACGCGGAGGGCCCGGTGTAGACGAGGTGGCCCCGTCGCCCGAGGGCCCAGGAGGCCCGGAGGTCCCCCTCCGGGAAGACGCGGAGGCCGCCCGGCGGATCCCCGCCGCCAGCGTTTCCGGCGAACGCGTTGAGGGTGACGTCCGCCATGAGGGCGGGGCGCGGGCCATCCGGCTCGACGAGCAGCACGCCGGCCCCGGCGTCCACCCCGGCGAGCCCGAAGAGCAGCGGGGTCGTGAGGTGGGCGCCACCGTGCACGTCCACCCGGTCGTGGACGCCGACGCTGACGCCGACGACGGCGATGGGCAGGGGCTTGGTGCCGCCGAGGTAGTCCACCATCGGGCCGCCGGCCGAGACGGAGGCGGCGGCGTTTCCTTTGCCGAGCGGGCGGATGCTGCGGCTCATGGAGCACGCGCCGAGGAGCAAGAGCGCAGCGAGACGGGGCGCGGCGGGCACAGGGCCTCCCGGGGCGCGTGGCGGCGCCCTCCGCGGCCCGATAACCGCTCGGCGTGCACTCGGGTGGGCTCGCGCTGGCGCTGCTCGGGGCGTGCGGGACGGCCCCGGACGCCCCCGCCGGGCCCTTCGTGGCGGTGCCGCTGGCGCGGATGGCGGAGGTCGCAGGCACCTTGTCGCTGCCCACCAGCGCCGAGCCGCCGCCGCGCACCGACATCGCGGTGCCCGGTCCCTGGCGGCTGGTGGGCGTCGTGGGCGGCGTCGCGAGTTGGCAGGCCGCGCTTCCGGTTCGGCCGCGGAGCCTGTTCTTCCACCGGGCGCCCGAGGACATGGCGCTGCTGGGGCGCGCGGGGAAAAAGCGCGAGAAGCTCATTTACAACGCGGACTCTACCGGCTTCGCGCGCGCGGGCTCGTGGCGCTTCTCCGCGAAGACCCTGGTCGTGCGGCGTCCGGCCTCCGCCGGCCCGCCGGGCCCGGACGACTACGTGCTCACCTACGGGCGCGCCCTCGCGCGGGCGCGCGCGCGGCACGCCGCGGAGAGCGGCCTTTCCCCGAAGGACTTTGTCTTTCGCAGCGCGCAGGTCGGGGACACGACCCGCCGCGGCCTCGTGCTGCCGGCCGGCGGTGAGGTGGGCTGGACGGTGGATGTGCCGCCGGGCGCGGTGCTGGACTTCGAGGCGCTCCGCTTGCCGCCAGAGGCCGGCCTTCCCCCTGCCGGGGCGGCCGCCGTGCGGGTCTGGGTGGACGGCCGGGACGCCGTGCCGCTGGGCGTCGCGCCGCTCGTAGACGCCGCGCCCGGGCGCTTCCGGTTTGGCCTCGGGCCGTGGGCCGGCGAGACGGTGGGTCTGCGCTTCACGGTGGACCCGCTCGGCTCCCCCGCCGGCGACACCGTGCTGGTGGGCGATCCCATCGTCTTCGTGCCGCAGCCGGCCCCGCCGCGCGTCGTGCTCGTCTTCATCGACACGCTCCGCCCGGACCGCATGTCCGTCTACGGCGCCGCCCAGGACACGACGCCCTTCCTCGCCCGCTGGGCCGCCGAGGAAGCCACCGTGTTCACCGAGGCGCGCTCGGTCGCGCCGTGGACGCTGCCCTCGGCCCGCACGATGCTCACCGGCGCGCAGCCCGAGCGGTGGGGCAGCGTCGCCCCGCTGCAAGACCGCTTCGCCGACGCCGGGTGGGCGACGGCCTTCATCGCCGGAAACATCTACCTCTCCAGCACTTTTGAGATGGCCGCGGGCTGGACCTCCCACCGCATCCTCAATTGGCCGAACGCCGACTTGCAGGTCGACCGCGCGCTCTCCTTCCTCGGCGCCCACGCGGACCGTCCTGCCTTTCTCGTGCTGCACCTCATGGACGCCCACCTCCCGTACCGCGAGCCGCTGCGCTGGCGGTGGCGCTTCGCCGGCCGGCGGCCCGACGTGTTCCGCCTGGACGCCATCCAGCGCACGGACGTCATGCGCCGCGGTGGCCTGGACGACGCCGCAAAAGACTGGGTGCGCGGCCGCTACGACAACGCGATCGCCTTCGTGGATGCAGAGCTGGAGCGCTTCTTCGGCGCCTTGCCCCCCGACACCGTCGTCGTGCTCGCGTCGGACCACGGCGAAGAGTTCTGGGACCACGGGGGCTTCGAACACGGCCACAGCCTCTACGACGAGCTGCTGCGCGTGCCGCTCATCGTGAAGGCGCCGGGGCTCGCCGGCGGGCGCAGCGATCTGCCCGTGTCCTTGCTCGATGTGGCGCCCACCCTCGCGGTCGCTGCCGGCCTGGACACGGGCGGCATGGAGGGGGTCCCTCTGCAAGAGATGGCGGATGAGCCTCGCTTTCGGCAGCGGCCACAGGGGTTCGGCCGCCCGCTGTACGGGGACCGCCGCTGGGGCGCGCTCGCCGGGACCGTGAAGTGGACCAGCCACAAAGGCAAGGATCTCCTCACCGATCTCGCGGTAGACCGCGGAGAGGACGCGCCGCGCGTCGGCGACGCCACCGCCCACGCCGCTGCGTTGGAGCGGGCCCTCGGGCTGCCGGTGCGGCGGGCCATCCGGGTCGCGCCGGCGCGCGCAGCGGGCGCCGGAGACCTGCGGGCGCGGCTGCGGGTCCCCGGCGGGGTAGAGGCGGCCTTCGCCGCCGATGATCCGACGGAGCAGAGCGAGCTCACGGTCGCGGTGGAGGGCGAGTGGGTGGACGCCGTCTGGGCGGGGGGCCGCCCGGGGGTGCGCGAGCTGTACCTCGTGCCTGCGGCGGGGGTCGAGGCCGGATGGCCGGGCTTGGAGGCGGCGTTCGAGAGCGTCAAGCCTGCGGCGACCGCCTCGCTTTCGCCAGACCCGGCCCGCGCCGCGCCTCCGCCGGGCAGCGGTGCGGCGGCGGCCACGCTGCGGG
This sequence comes from Alphaproteobacteria bacterium, assembly GCA_040373935.1. Lineage (GTDB taxonomy): Bacteria > Myxococcota_A > UBA796 > UBA796 > UBA2385 > JBEIVK01. The sequence goes on along the minus strand of JBEIVK010000111.1, from coordinate 2,985 downwards.
TGGGCAGTCGGGCGGTCACCTTCACCGAGGCCTGGGTGCCATTGCCGGGGGCGGCCCGCGGATTGCAGGGCTTCGACGAAGAGGTCGCGGGCGAGCTGGAGGAGCTGGGCTACCTCCGCAAAGACGAGGACGACGCCCGGGCCGGAGGGCCGGGGCGCTGAGGGAAGGGGGCGTTGCGGGGGAAACCGTTGGTTTCCCCTGCCCCATGATGAAGTGCCCGGGAGACGCTGCGGGCTAGCCGGCGGCCCGTGCGCGCTGGACCATGGCGTGCAACCCGCGCTCGGTGAGGCGGGTGGCGAGTTCGCCGGTGCGGGCCGGGTCGATGATGAGCTCGGTGGGAGAGAGGCGCGCCAGGACGTAGTCCTGGAGGCCGACGAGGGCGTCCAGCTCGTCGAGCACGCGGGGCTCGGGGACCGTGAGGATGGTGAGGTTGCGGTGGGCGATGGGGGTCATTCCCGCACCTCGATGGCGTAGGCGTAGCCTTGCTCCGCGAGGAAGAGCTGGCGCTTCTCGCCGAAGTCTTGCTCGGTCGTGTCGCGGCTGACGAGGGTGTAGAAGAAGGCCTGGTTCTCGCCTTCTTTGGGGCGGAGCACGCGGCCGAGGCGCTGCGCCTCTTCTTGGCGGCTGCCCCAGGTGCCGCTCACCTGGATGGCGACGCGGGCGTCGGGGAGGTCCACCGAGAAGTTGCCGACCTTGGACAGCAGCAGCAGGCCGATGTCGCCGCTGCGGAAGCGGCCGTACAGGGAGTCGCGCTCGGATTGCGGAGTGTCGCCCGTGATGAGCGGCGCGTCGAGGGCCTCGGCGAGCGCGTGGAGCTGGTCCAGGTACATGCCGAGCACGAGCACGCGCCCGCCGGGGTGGCGGCCGAGGATGTCGCGGACGACGTCGATTTTTGCGGGATTGGTGGCGGCGATGCGGTATTTTTCGCGGTCTTCGGCCACGGCGTAGCCGAGGTGCAGGCTGTCGGGCAGCGGGACGCGCACCTCGATGCATTGGGCGGAGGCGATCCAGCCTTGGTGCTCGAGGTCTTTCCAGGGCATGTCGAAGCGCTTGGGGCCGATGAGCGCGAAGACGTCGCCCTCCAGGCCATCTTCGCGGACGAGCGTGGCGGTGAGGCCGAGGCGACGGCGGGCCTGCAGCTGGGCGACCGTGCGGAAGATGGGGGCCGGGAGGAGGTGCACCTCGTCGTAGATGACGAGGCCCCAGTTCGCCTCGTCGAACAGGCCGAAGTGAACGGGCGCCTCGCCCTTTGCGCGCCGGTGCGTGAGGATCTGGTAGGTCGTCAGGGTGACCGGCCGGATTTCCTTCTTTTCGCCGGAGTATTCGCCGAGGTCTTCGGGGAGAAGGGTGGTTTTGTCGAGGATCTCGTCGCGCCACTGCCGCAAGGCGGTGATGTTGGTGCACAAGATGAGCGTGCGCATGCCCACCTTGGCGAGCGCGACGAGGCCGACGATGGTTTTGCCGGCGCCGCAGGGCAGCACGACGACCCCGCTGCCGCCCTCGCCGGACTCGCCGCGGGGGCCGGCGAGGAAGCTGTCGACCGCCTCGTGTTGGTAGGGGCGCATGGACCAAGGCCGGCCATCCTTGCGCAGCGGGCTGACCCCGACGGGGAGGGCCTCGCCGTCGACGAAGCCGGCGATGTCCTTGACCGGGTGGCCGAGCCGCGTGAGGAGCTGCTTGAGCTCGCCGCGGTGGGCGTCCGGCACGAGCGAGTGGGTGTCGTCGAGCGCGCGGCCGAGGAAGTCCGCCACCCCCTTGCCCGCGCGCACCTCCTTCATCAGGATGGGCGTGTCCGCCTCGAGCACGAGGCCATCCGGCTGGCGGCGGAGGAGAAGGCGCCCGTAGCGGCCCATCGTCTGCCGAATGGAGACCGGGACGTTGGGTGGGACGGGGAACTTCGACCAGCGCTCCAGCGCGGTGGTGACCGACTCGACGGTGAGGCCCGCGGCGGCGGCGTTCCACAAGGAGAGCGGGGTGACCCGCCAGGTGTGGACGTACTCCGGGGATTTCACGAGCTCGGCGAAGCGCGCGATCGCGTCTCGCGCCTCCGGGAAGAGCGGCCCCATCGTCTCCAGGAGGAGAGTGTGGTCTGACTGGACGATGAGGGGATTTTCGGGGCGATAGCTCATGGACACCGTGGGGCGCCGTCTCTCTCACACGATGGGGCAGGGGTGGCGAGCGGTGCGGCCTCGGCTGTGGGCGATGGGGCGGCCGGAAGTGACGGAGAAGGCGAACCTTCGGCCGACAGCGGCAACACGCGGCGCCGGCTGTCGGCGGGGTGCAGCGCGGCGATGCGCGGGCCGTCCGGCGTGCGGACCAGGGTGACGCGGGCGCGATGGGCGTTTTCTCGGACGTGGGCGTGGGCGCCGTGGTGGACCGTGCCCCGCACGACCCAGCCGACCTCGAGCTCGACGCGGCCCGGGCCGGTGTCCTGCACGATGGGTGGGTCATGGGTGATGGCGTCCACGGTGACCCGCGCGCCGCGGGCCTCCCGCTGCACGGCGGCCGCCCAGGTCGCCGCGTAGAGCGCCGTGCGGGCCTCGCCGGTGAGCGCCTGGTCCAGCGCGGACCACAAGGCGTCGCGGTCCGGGGGGGCGGCGGCCGCCTCGATGACGATCCGGTGCAGGGGGGCGAAGTCGTCGGGGCTGGGCGCCGGTTGCAGCGCGCACGCCGGCAGCACCGCCCCGAGCGCGATGGCGCGGCACCTCATCGCGGGGCGCCGACCCAGGCGTCCAGGGCGGCCCAGGCGTCATCGAGAAAGGCCAGGGCGGCCGCCGGCTCGCGGGGGACAGCCCCAGCCGGGAAAGCCCAGGTGCGCGCGCGCAGCACGAGCGGGCGCCCGCCGCGGGTGAAGAGGTCTCCCATGGTGCGCAGGCCCTCCAGGCCGACGTGCCCGACGAGCCACAGGCTGGCCCCGGGCGCAGCGGCGAGCGCCGCGAGGGCCCCGCCCGGCCGCGGCGGCAGGGTGTGGGCGAAGCGGGCCGC
>JBEIVK010000417.1:0-4038 GCA_040373935.1 Alphaproteobacteria bacterium | reverse complement strand
GCGGCGGGCGCGGGGGGCGGTCCGCGCACCCCGGAGCAGCCCGGGCGCCCCGGGGCAGCGATGCCGCCCCGCCCCGGGCCGGGAGCCGCCCCTGGCGACGCGGGCTATCGCCCCCTGGAGGCGGACCCTTTCGACACCGCCCTTCGTCCAGAGGCCGCCGGGCCGGAGCTGCGGCAGGTGGAGGACGACGCCCGGCGGCTCCAGCAGGCGCTCGCGGCCCGCGGAGAGCCGCGCACGCTCGCGGAGGCCCGGGCGGCGGCGCGTCGCGAGGGCTACGCCGAGATGGCCGCGCAGCTGGACCGCCAGGACGCACCGCGCGGGCCCCTGCGCGAGGCCGCGTCGGACCCCGCGCCGCCGGCCCCGCCCCGTGCGCCCAGCACCTCCGCCCAAGGCCCGCTCACGGCGGACGCCCACGCCACCGGCGTCGTCGTGCTTCACCCCGAGTGGGACGCCACCATCGGGGATCTCAAGCCGCGCTGGGTCCGGGTCACCGAGTACCGCGTCGAGCCCGGCTCCGGCGAGTGGTCCGAGCGGGTGCGGGCGCGGCACGCGGGCACCATCACGCGCTTGCGCCGCGGCTTTCAGGCTCTCCGTCCCGACGCGCTGCGGCCGGTTCGCGGGGTGTTGGATGGCGAGGAGATCGACCTGGACCGCGCCATCGCGGCCCGCGTGGAGCGCCGCGCCGGCGGCAGCCCGGGGGAGCGCGTCTACCAGCGCCGTCAGCGGGAGGAGCGGGACGTCGCGGTCGCGTTCCTCGTGGACCTGTCGAGCTCGACCAATGAGGTCGTCAATGCCTCCAACGACCGCATCCTCGACGTCGAAAAGGAGGCGCTGCTGCTCATCGGTGAGGCGGTGGACGCCATCGGGGACCGCTCGGCCATCTGGGGCTTCTCGGGCTACGGCCGCGACCAGGTCGCGTTCTATGGGGTCAAGGAGATGGACGAGCCGTGGGACGACGCGGCCCTCGCCCGCCTCGGGCGGCTGTCCTGGAAGATGGAGAACCGCGATGGCGCCGCCATCCGGCACGCGGCGCAGCGGCTCGCGCGGGTCCCAGCCCGGACGCGGCTGCTCGTGCTGCTCTCGGACGGGCGGCCGCTCGACTGCGGCTGCGATCAGTACGCAGACCGCTACGCCCAGGAGGACACCCGCCAAGCCCTTCAGGACGCCCGCGCCCACGGCGTCCATCCCTTCTGCATCACGGTGGACCCGACGGGACCGGCCTACCTGCAGGAGATGTACGGTGAGGGTGCGTACACGGTGGTGGACCGCGCGGAGCGCCTCCCCGAGCGCCTGCCGGCCTTGTACCGTCGCCTGACCCGCTGAGGCGCCTGGGGCGCCGGGCTCGCGTTTGCCGGTGATCGGCCGGGGCGCTATGTCCGCGCCGACCGGAGGCCCCATGACCCGCTGGATGTCCGCTCTGTTTCTGGGCGCCTGTTCGGGGAGCGTCGAGCTTCCCTCCCTCCCCATCGGCGAAGACGACGCCGCGAAGCCGGAGCCCAAGCCGATCGAGGCGCCGCCCGCTGCGCTGGAGCTGCACGTCACCAACTCGCTCATCAGCGTCTCGGTGGTGAAGGACGGCGACGTCCAGGTCCCGGGAAAGCTGGGCGGGGCAGGTGGCATCCTCACCTTCGCCGATGGCGCCGCGCTGCAGGGCCTCGCCGGCAGCTTCACCATCCCGGTGTCGAGCTGGGATTCTGGTCTTGAGCTGCGCGACACCCGGGTCGAGGACATCTTTTTCGAGAAGGCGCTGCACCCGGAGATGTCCTATCGCCTCGTGAGCCTGGACGGCCTGCCGCCCGAGCCCGTGGCCGTGGGCGGCAGCGTCGAGGGGACGGCCGTGGGCCGGCTCACCGTCGGCGGGACCTCCATCGACACCAGCGCCAAGGTGAAGCTGAGCCGCCTCACGGCCACGGACTTCAGCCTGGACACGGTGGAGCCCTTCTACGTCTCCATCGACGCCATCGGGCGCAAGAACCCGCTGCTCCTCCTCATCAAGGAGTGCAACCACAAGTCCATCGACGACAACGTCCAGGTCTCCGTTCGCCTGGAGTTGGGGCCCCAGCCGCCCGCCGCTGCGGCGCCGCCGCCGCCCGCCGATGCGTCCACCGACGACAAGCCGCCCGTTCGCTCCATCCCCATCCAGCGTGGCCCCGAGCGCGCCTCTCCCTCGGTCACGAAGGTCTACGGCGGCGGCAACAGCCCCGACGGGGACGGCAAGGCGGGCAAGGCGAAGGGCGGGAAGGCGAAGGGCGGCAAGGCCAAGGGTAAGGGCGGCAAGAACGACTGATCTCCCTGGCGTTTTCCCCCGGCCGCGCGCGGCCCCGGAGTCCTGTGTGCTCACCGGCCTGATCCACGGTCACAAGTCCATCGCGTACCTGCTGTTCCTCGTGGCGCTCGTGGATCTCGTCCTCGCGCTCACCCGCGGGCGCACCCACGCGCCCACGGCCCGCTTGCTGCGTCTCGCCCACAACATCGGCCTGATGGGCCTCGGTCGGCTCACGCTCCTGCTCGGCTTGGTGATGATCTTCATCCACCCCGCGTATGGCCCCGGCACCTGGTGGGCGTGGTCGGGCGTGGTCCTGTGGGGGCCCATCGAGGTCGCGGCCAAGCGGCTCGTCAAGCCAGAGCTGCAGGCCGTGGCCGATGGTGGCCAGGCGAGCGGGCGCCTCGTGACGGGCACGCTCATTCAGCTCGTCTGCATCACCGTCGTGTTCGGCCTCATGTCGGCCCGGCCCTGAGATGTCGGCGCGGGTCCTCACTCCGTCCCATTGGGTCCCCACCGGCGAGGCGGCGCTCCGCTTGCCGGACGGCCGCGAGGTCTTCGTGCGCGAGGGCATCGTGGGCGAGGCGGCGCTGGTGCTGCCGGCGCACGCGGGCGCCCACCGCGTCATCGGTCGCTACGTGCGGCCGGCCGGCGCGCCGCATCCCACCCGCCGCCGCCCGCCGTGCCGCCGTTTTCGGCCTTGCGGCGGGTGCCCCTTCATGCACCTGGTGCCGGAGGCCCAGGCAGCGGCCCGCTTGGCGCTGGTGGCCGACGCGTTGCGCGGCGTGGGGCTGGAGGCCCATGCGCCGGGCAGCATCGTCTCCGGCCCGGACGGCGACACCGACTACCGCCACGTCGCGCGGCTCGCGGTGGGCTGGTCGGAGCGGGGAGAGGTCCGGCTGGGCGCCTACGGGCGCGGGTCGCACGACGTCGTCCCCATCCCGGAGTGCACGGTCTCCACGCCGGTCATCCGCGAAATGATGACCAAGGTCGCCCACGCGGTGCGCGACGCCGACACCCACCCCTACAACCCCGAGACGGGCCAAGGCACGCTGCGCACCATCGTGTTGCGCCAGTCCCGTGCCAACGGCCAGGTCCTGGTCACCGTGGTCGCCGGGCGCAGCAACCCGGCGCTCGGGCGCCTCGCCGAGCGCATCGCCGTTGAGAACGGCGCGGTGGCCGGCGTGTGGCTGCACCTCAACGATTCGCCGGGCAACGCCATCTTCGCCGCGGGAGATCCGGACGGCCCGCCTCCGTTCACCCGGTTGGCGGGGCGGGACACCATCGAGGACACCCTCGACGGCGTGCGGCTGCGCGTGGGCCCGGGCGACTTCTTCCAGGCCAATCCCGGCGTCGCCGGCCGCATCGCCCAGGACCTGGCCGAGCTCTCCGCCGAGGACCGCGCGCGTCCGCTGGTCGACCTCTACGCCGGCGTCGGCGGCTTCACGTTGGCGCTGGGGCGGCACCACGGGCTCGCGCTGGGCGCCGAGGTGGTGCCCGGCGCCGTGCTGCGCGCCGAGGAAAACGCCCGGCTCAACCACATCGCCGCCCGCTTCGTGCGGGGCACCGTGCTGGAGGCCCTCCCCGAGATTGCCCGGCGCCTGGGCGGCCATCCGCCCGTGGTCTTGGTGGACCCGGCGCGGGGCGGGGCGTACATGGCGGAGGCGGCGGACGAGCTTGCGCGGTGCCTGTCGTCGCCCGAGTTCGAGGGCAGGCTCGCGGTGGTGCTGGTTGGGCCCGGGCCGGAGGTGCGGGCGATGCTGGCGGCACAGCGG
>JBEIVK010000490.1:0-3545 GCA_040373935.1 Alphaproteobacteria bacterium | reverse complement strand
GCCGTCGTCCACCGGCATGAAGGGCGCCGCGCCCGAGCCGAGGCCGGCAACGCCCGCACACGCTCTGCCATCCCAGAGGGCGAAGCCGCCTAGGGCGAGGCCCGTGTTGTCGGAAGGGAAGTCGCCGGCGACGTAGACGAGGCCTTGGAAGAAGGCGAGGGCCTGACCCGGGCGGTCCACGCAGGCCGACCCGAAGCTGCCGGCGCTCGGGCAGTTGCCGGACCAGGAAAAGCCGCCGCCCACCGGGTACCAGTGGTCTTCGTCGGCGTCGAGGTCGGTGGCCGGGGCGCCCGCCGGGCGGGCCGGGGCGGGGTCGTAGAGGGCGACGCCGAAGGTGCCGTCCTCGACGAAGGCGCCCGTGGCGAACAGGACCCGGCGGCCATCGGTGGCGGCCGGGTCTGGGCCAACCGCGAGGGCGTGGGCCGTGATCAGCCCGGAGGCGAGGGGCGTGGCGCCGCTGGGGCCTGCGCCCAGGCCCGCCGCCGGCGTTGCCCCACCGAAGACCTGGACCACCGGCGACAGGGCGCTCCCGTCGAAGAGACCGCTGCCCGCCGCCCACAGGCCGGTGAGGGCGTCGGCGCCGTCGACGGAGAGCAGGGCGTGGACGATGCCGCTGCAGCCGGCCTCGGTGCCTTCGCAGGCGGCGATGACGGGCTGGACGGTGTCGTCTTCGGGCACGTAGGCGCCGAGGGAGAAGGCGCGGTAGGCGAGCGAGCCCCAGGCGCCGGCTTCGCCCGGGATCTCCGCCCAGAAGTGGCCGCCGACGTACAGGGTGCCCTCCGACACCGCGAGGGCGAGGCCGCGGCCGTCCTCGGCGATGGTGGCGAGCGGGAGCCAGCCGTTGTCGGGGGCGTGGCCCTGGAGGAAGTAGAGGACGTTGGACTCGTCGAGGAAGGCCGCGTAGCCATCGCCGAGCGTGGGGTGGGTGTACGGGACGATGGCCGTGAGGTCGGACCAGGCCGGTGTCGCGGTGCCGTCCACCCAGCCGTCCGCGGTGCGGGGGTGCGAATCGTGGGCATGTGACGCGTCGAGGGCAGCGAGCAGGAGGGCAAGCATGGGGGGCCTCAGCGCAGCGTGGAGAGGGGGGCGGTGTCGGTGGCCCAGGGCGAACCGATCCAGAGGGTCTCTCCGGTGAACGCGAGCGCCGCGCCGGCGTGGGCGGCGACGTGCGCGCTGGGGTAGAGCTCGCCGCTGCCGTCGGTGCGGTCCGTGACGTAGACGCCGCCCATGCGGCCGTCCATCGCGGGGGCGCCGATGGCGATGAGGCCCCCCGCCCGCGCGATGCTGCTCCCGAAGCGGGCGCGGGTGCGGCCGTCCAGGCCGTAGACCGAGACGGCGCCGGAGGGCTCGAACAGCCAGACGCGGCCGGCGTTCGGGGCGGGCTCGCCCAGCCGGGAGAAGTCGGCCCCCGGCGCGCCCACCAGCAGCTCGCCGCCGGAGAGGTGGAGCGCGGCGCCGAAGCTGTCGCCGGCGGCGAGCTGGGGCGGGCGCAGCCAGCCTTGGGGCGTGCCGCCCGATACGCGGAGCACGCGCCCGCCGGCGTCGCCGCCCGGCGCGCCGATCACGGCGTCGGCGCCGTCCACGGCGAGAGACGCGCCGAAGCGCTCGCCTGCGTCGAGGCCGGGAGGCTGCCAGATCTCCGCCCGGAGGAAGGACCCTTCGCTCTCCTGGAACAAGAAGACGCCCCCGGCCGCGGCCCGGCCGGCCGGGTCCAGGCCCGGGGCGCCGATGAGGAGGGTGGGGGAGGTGTCCTCTCCCTGGAAGGCGAGCGCGTAGCCGAACAGCGCCCGCTCGCCCGCGCTGGGAGGCGTGAGCGACTGGAGAAAGGTGAGCGCGCCCCCTTCTTCGCGGCGGTAGAGGGCGACCCGTCCCTCGCCGCCGTCTGCGCCGGGCGCCCCGACGGCGAGAAAGTGGGCGTTGAGCGCAACGGCAGACCCGAAGGCCTCGGCGTAGCCGCCGCCGTCGACCGCGGGGCCGGGGGCGCTTGCGCCGTCCGACAGGAGGGCGACCTGACCGCCCAGGCCGGCGCGAGCCGCGGGCAGGGCGACGGCATCCCCGTGGGCGGCCAGCGCCGCGCCGTAGGCGGCGCCGTTCGGCAGCCCGCTCACCGCGGACAGCGCGCCCCGCTGGATGGAGAGCTGGAGGGCCTCCCCGTTGGGGCCGGTGACTTGGACACGCCGGCCCGCGAGCGGGACCGCCGTGGTCCAGGTGTTGTCGGGGGCGACCTCGCCGTCGAAGCGAACCTCGCCGCCCGTGACGTCGGCGGTCAGGGTGACTTCGCGGGTGCCGAGCGGGAGGATGAGGCCCAGCGAGCCGCCGTCGGGGGAGAACGCGCCGGTGAAGGCCCCCGCGGAGGACCCAAGGCCGGTCCATGCGGCGGAGCCGGGCCCGTCGTCTCCGCCCGCGCCATCGTCGCCGGTGTCGGGCTCGGCGGGATGCTCGGGGCAGTCGCGGCCCGGGCCGTGGGTGTGAGGCGATGCCCCGCAGGCGAAGCCGAAGACGGCGAGCGAGAGCGGGCCGAGACGCCAATGAGCCAGCGCCGGCCGAAGGGAAGGGGGCATTTCCGCTCCGGGGAAGACCGCGGGAGTCAACCACTGATTTTCCGGCGGGGATATACGGTCGATTTCGTACCAGCGGGCCAGCGACGGGCGTGGCCCGCGCCAGGCCGGCCGGAACGCGGCGCCGCAGGCGCCGGTGCGCCCGCCGGGCGCACGGAGGCGCGGGAGCGCCGACCGTGGAGGAGGGCCGCCGCCGGCGCCGCCGGCGGGGCGCCCGGTGGCCCGCGGTGGTCCCCGCAGGGGGCTACGGGCAGCTGCCCCAGGCGGCGAGCACGGCGCTGAGATCGGCGGCGTCGGTGGTGCCGTCGGCGTTGACGTCGCCCTCGGCGGCGCCCCAGGCGGCGAGGAGGAGCGCGAGGTCGGGTGCCGCGGTGTCCCCCGAGTCGTCGAGGTCGGTGGGGCACATCTGGGCGGCGGACCAGACGCCGAAGCCGAGCGTGGAGGCGAGGTCCAAGGTGGAGAGGACGGCGCCGTCGGGGACGACGCCGCCCAGGGTGCAGGTGCCGCCGGCGATGAGCTGTCCGGCCGGGTCGACGAGAAGGGCGCGGATCCAGGCCGGTGTGGTGCTGCCGAGGGTGTCGTCGATGTGGAGCCCGCCGCCGACGGAGAACGCTTGGATGCCGTCCCAGCCCACCACGCCGCTGGACGCAGGGGTGGTGTCGAAGGACTCGGCGAGCGTGCCGACGTAGAGGGCGGTGTCGCCGTCGGCCGCGAGGCGGGTGTAGCCGTCGTCCACCGGCAGGAAGGGCGCCGCGCCCGCGCCGAGGCCGGCAACGCCCGCCCACGCGCTGCCATCCCAGCGGGCGAAGCCGCCGAGGGCGAGGCCCGTGGTGTCGGACGGGAAGTCGCCGGCGACGTAGACGAGGCCTTGGAAGAAGGCGAGGGCCTGACCCGGGCGGTCCACGCAGACCGACCCGAAGCTGCCGGCGCTCGGGCAGTTGCCGGACCAGGAAAAGCCGCCGCCCACCGGGTACCAGTGGTCTTCGT
>JBEIVK010000402.1:0-4165 GCA_040373935.1 Alphaproteobacteria bacterium | reverse complement strand
CGCCGCAACCCGGCGTCGCGAGCAGCTCCTCGTCGAAGTGGACGCGCTCCGCGGCTCCTTGTCTCGGGCGCAGGTTGGCCCGGATGCGCGTGCGCGCCTCCGTCAGCTCCGCGCCCTCGACGACCGCCTCACCCGTCTCCTCACCGCTGCAGGGCGCGCCTTCGAAAAGGCGCTTCCCCGCCCGGTGGATCCGACCTACACCCCTCACGGGCGCATGCGGGCCTGACCACACCATGGGCAACCTCCTCAACACCCTGAACGTCGGCGCGAGCGGCCTCCGGGTCAGCTCGGCCCGGCTTCAGGTCACGAATCACAACGTCAGCAACGTCTCGACTCCCGGCTTCACCCGCCGCAGCCTGAGCTCCCTGCCGACGGACCCGGTCCAGCGCGGGAAGTTCGCGTTTGGCGAGGGTGTGAAGGTCGGCGCGCTCCGCCGCCATGCCGAGCGCCTCGTCATGGAGCCCTTCATCGGCGCCGTGGGGGACGAGTCTCGGGCCAGCACGCTCGCGCAGGAGTTGGCCACGGTCGAGACTTGGTTCTCGTCCGAGCTGCCCAACGCCCCTCTCGCGGGGGTGGACCGCTTCTTCGACTCTCTCAACGCGCTGCGGACGGATCCCGCAGATCCCTCCCTTCGGCGGCAGGTCATCGCGGAGGGAGACCGCCTCGCCGAGTCGGTTCGCGGCACGGCGGGCGCGCTCGAGTCCACGATGGAGGACATCTACGACGAGCTTGAGGCGGTCGTGGAGGACATTCAGTCCAAGCTCGACGAGGTGGCGCAGCTCAACAAGCTGTTCCGGGCGAACGGGGACTCGGTGGGCGGGGGCGACTACGCAGACCGTCGAGACCAGCTCGCGCGCGAGCTCGCCGAGGACATCGGCACGGTCGCGCAGTGGTCTCCCGAGGGGGAGATCACGCTGTTGCTCGGCGGGCACGCCGTCGTGAGCGGCGGTCACGCCCGCGAGATGAGCGTCCGGCCATCCGCGACGGGCACCCCCGAGATCCTGCTCGCCGCAGATGCAGGCACGCTCGACGTGAGCTCGCTCGTGTCCGGGAGGGCCGGTGGGTTGGGCGACGCCTACGCGACGGCGGAGGCCGCCCTCACCGACTTCAACACCTGGGTGGACACCCTCTCCACCAGCTTCAACGCGCAGCACCAGCTCGGCTTCGACCGCAACGGCTTGCCGGGTGGGGACTTCTTCACCTTCACCCCGGGTACGGAGGCGTCCACCTTCCGCGTCGACGCCGCGGTGGTGGCAGATCCGTCCCTCTTCGCCACCGCTGGCGCCGCGACGGCCGCCGCGGGGGGTGCGGGCCATCTCATCGCGCTCGCGGCGCTCGAGCAACAGGACCTCTTCTCCAGCGGCACCCGCACGGCGTCCGAGGCGATGGGCGACATCTACACCTCCGTGGGTCGTCAGGCCGCGCAGGCAGAGCTGGACCGTGCGGGCAACGCCGTCCGTCTGGACGATCTCACGGCCCTTCGGGAGGCCATCTCCGGCGTGGACCTCGATGAAGAGGCCGCCAATCTCCTCCAATGGCAGGCGGCCTACCAGGCGGCGGCGCGGGTCGTTACCGCGACGAACGACATGGTCGGCGTCCTGATGGACATGGGGCGCTGAACCATGAGCGTCATCCGCAGTACGTTTAACGGCCGGCTCGCCGCGCTTCAGTCCGGGACCGCACGCAACGCGTCGCGCTTGGGCAAGGCCCAAGAGGTGGCGACGACGGGCCTCAAGGTGCAGCGTCCCAGCGACGATCCGGCGCGGTCCGGGCGCCTGTACGCCATCGATGAGCAGCTTGCCGATCAGGCTGTCTGGCGCGACAACGCCGAGTGGGCCGAAGGGCTCCTCGTTGCGGCGGACGAAGCGCTGACGGACATCGTGGATGCCCTGGGCCAAGCCCGTGTGCTGGCGGTTCAGCTCTCCAACGACAGCTACGGCCCCTCCGACCGCACCAACGCCGTGGTGTCCGCGCAGCGGCTGCTCGAGCGGGCTCTCGCATCTGCAAATACCAGCTTCGCCGGGCGGTCGATTTTTGCCGGTGAGGCCTGGGACGGCCCGGCCTACGACGCCACGGGCGCCTACCTGGGAGACACCGGGGCGCCCGAGATTCCGGTGGGAGAGGGGCTGGCGGTGCGGTCTGGCTTCGACGGCTCGGACCTTCTGCAGGGCGGCGGGGACGTCGTCGTCGCCTTCAGCAACTTGGTCGCGAACCTCGCCACGGGCGACGCCGACATCGTTCGGTCGACCCTCGACGACATCGATGGCGCCATCGCCCAGCTCGCGGAGGCGCGCACCATCGTCGGCAACGAGATGCTCAACGCCGGGGACGCCATCGAGCTTTCGGAGTCCTTGGAGCTCAGCTTCTCCGATGCCGCGCGCAACATTCGCGAGGCCGACCTGCCGACCGCGTACACCAACCTGTTCGCGGCGCAGCAGGCCTATCAAGCGTCGCTTCAGGTGACGGCGCAGAGTCGGTCCTCCCTGTTGTTCAACCTGCTGTAGCCGTCGTTTTCGGCGGCGTAGCGCGGCGCGCGGTGGGTGCATCCCGCGTGTCGCGATGCTGTTCCGGCAGGCTGCATGTCCGCGCGCCGTGGGCCCTTCTTTCGGGCGCGCGGTGCGGGCGGACGTGCGGCATGTCGCTGGCGGGATTCTGCGCCTCGCACCCAGCTGAGTCGCGGGTGCAGCGTGAAACCCCCATGCGCGCGCTCAACCGGCGGCTGTTTCGTCCGACAATGGCCCCGGGGCGATCCAGATGTTCTGGATCGTCTCCAAACCCACCAGACGAAAGCAGGACCACACCATGGCTCTTACCGTTCGCACGAACGTGGCCTCGATGTTCGCTGCTGGCGCGCTCTCCCGCACCAGCAACGCCCTCACGCAGTCCCTGGGGCGCGTCTCCAGCGGCCTCCGCATCAACAGCGCCTCGGACGACGCCGCCGGCCTCGGTGTTGCCACCAACCTGGAGACCGGTGTCATCTCGACCCGCCAGGCCATGCGCAACACCAACGATGGCATCAGCATCGTCCAGACCGCCGAGGGCGCGGCCAACGAGGTCACGGACATCCTCCAGCGCCTCCGCGAGCTGGCCGTCCAGTCCTCCTCGGAGACGCTGTCGGATGACGAGCGCGCCTTCATCGACGACGAAGCCGGGCAGCTCATCCAGGAGATCCAGCGCATCGCCGATGTCACGGAGTTCAACGGCATCTCGCTGTCGAACGCCGTGAACACGCTCGATGTGCAGGTCGGCACCACCAGCGCTGCCACGGCCCGCATCAGCATCGTGCTGGGCGACCTCAGCATCACCAACGGCCTCGCGGTCAATGGCGTTGACCTGAGCACCACCACCGGCGCGCAGGCCGCCCTCGACACCATCGACACCGCCCTCGGCAGCGTCAACAGCCTCCGCAGCACCCTCGGCGCCGTGCAGAACCGCCTCGAGAGCTCGCTCGCGAACAGCCAGACCTACGTCGAGGCCCTCTCCTCCGCGCAGTCCCAGGTCCTCGACCTCGACTTCGCCACGGAGACCGCCGAGCTCACCAAGCTGCAGATCATGCAGCAGGCCGGTGTGGCGTCGCTCGCCCAGGCGAAGACCATCAACCAGTCGGTCATCTCGCTCCTCTCCTGAGCGGTTGGCCCCTTCCGCCGGGGGGGGGAATCTCTCCCCCGGCGGTCGTCCCCCTGATACAGCTTCGTCTCTCAGCGCGTCACCGAGGCTCCCATGACCACCATCGACGGTGCCATCAGCGGAATCGACACCAGCTCGCTCATCCGCGCGATCCTCGACGCCAGCTCCGGCCCCAAGCGTGCCGTTGAAGCCCGCGCCAAGCAGTACGAGACGAAGAACACGAAGATCACGGAGCTCCTCTCCAAGGTCAAGACGCTTCAGTCCTCCCTCGAAGACATCGAGGACATCAAGGACTTCGCGGCCTACAAGGCCATCCACAACGAGACCGACGCGTTCACCGTCGAGGTGGACGGCGCCGCAGTGGCCGGCTCCTACGCCATCGAGGTGGTCTCTCTCGCCAAGGCCGAGATGGAGATCAGCCAGGGCTACGCGAGCGCGTCCACGGACGGCGCGATCGGCACGGGCACCCTCGCGGTCACCTTCGGGGCCACCACCACCTACTTCACCGTGTCGGCCGACATGTCGCTTTCGGATGTTG
>JBEIVK010000926.1:0-1695 GCA_040373935.1 Alphaproteobacteria bacterium | reverse complement strand
CGCCGCCGCCGCCCGCAGCCACAGGTGGCTCGTCAGCACCCGCGGCTGCCCGCCCACCCGCAGCAGGGCGCGCACCCGCCGCTCCCCCGCCGCCGGCGCGTCCAGCGCCCAGCGCCCCTCCCAGGGGCTCGTGTCCACCGCCGCCTGCCCGGCCAGCGCCCCGTCCACCCACCACTCCAGCGTCGCCCCCGCGCCGCCCTCCACCCGGGCCACCACCGCCGCCGACGCCGCCGTCACCGTGTCCCCCACCCGGCCCGGCGCGTCCAGCTCCAGCCACGGATCCCCCGCGCCGCCCAGCTGCACCACCGTCCGCCCCGCCCGCAGCCCCGCCAGCACCCCCGCCACCGACAGCTCCGGCGCCTCCACCCCGGTCCGCGGCCGGCCCACCGGCGAGGACAGCGGCCCCGTGCCCAGCCCCGCCGTGTGGTCGTCGCTGCCGCCGATGGCCGCGACGTGCCGCCCCGTCGCGCAGAGCGCGTCCCACTCCGCCACCGCCCCGTCGAACAGCAGCGTGCCCACGCGGTCCACGTCCAAGGTCGCCACCTCCAGCGCGTCGATCGCCTCCGGCCCCAGCGCGTGCTCCCAGGCGCAGCCGAGGCAGGCGTCGCCCAGGGCCAGCGTCGGGTGGGCCGGCGCGAAGGCCGCCCCCTGCGCCCGAAAGGCCGCCGCCGCCCCCGGCGCGTCCTGGCCCCGCGCGCCCACCCACGGCGGCACCGCCGCCGTCGCCCCCGGGGCCAGCGCGTGCCCGTCGTGGGTCGTCCACTCCACCGCCGGCAGCAGCAGCACGTCCGGGTGCCGCGCCTGGGCCGCGCCGAGGAGCTGCAGGTGCGCGTCCGTGTTGTGCTCCGACAGGGCCACGAAGTCCAGCCCCGCCGCCCGCGCCGCCGCCACCACCGCGTCCAGATCCGCCTCCACCCGCGCGTCCCCCGACTGCGACGAGTGGACGTGGAAGTCCCCCGCGAACCAGCCCGGCCCCGCCCGCAGGGCCGCCGGCGCCGCCCAGTCCCCGCGCTCCGGCTCGGCGGCCAAGGACGGCGCCTCCCGCAGCCACAGCCCCAGCTCCACCCGCAGCGCCCCCGACGGCTTGCCCGGGAAGCCCACCGCCACCTCCCACTCCCCCGGCTCCAGCGGCCCCGCCCGGTACGAGCGGCTCGCCGCCGCCGCGCCCACCACGATGGGCTCCGGGTTGCCGCCGCTCCAGCCGCGCAGCCGCCCGCCCGGCTCGACCAGCCCCAGATCCACCACCACGCCCGGCGTCGCGTCCAGCCGCCGCAGCTCCAGCTCCGCCGTGCCCGGCGGCACCGTGAAGGGCACGAAGCCCCACGCCGCCTCCGGCGGCAGCCCCGCCACGTCCAACACCAACACCGCGTCCTGGGCGTGGGCCACCGACCCGCCCAGCACCAGCCCCCACAGCCCCGCGCGAAGAACCTGCATGCCGGCCGGTAACGCGCCCCGACCCCGGCCGGCGCGCCGAAGGTTGGCTCCGCGCCGCACGGGCCGCGCGCGGGGCGCCGGCCGGCCGTCAGGGACCGTTCCGACCCCTCCCGGGGCTCCCCGACGGCCGTCAGGGACCGTTCCGACCCCTCCCGGGGCAACGCGACGGCCGTCAGGGGCCGTTCCGACCCCTCCCGGGGCTCCCCGACGGCCGTCAGGGACCGTTCCGACCCCTCCCGGGGCAACGCGACGGCCGTCAGG
>JBEIVK010000997.1:0-1545 GCA_040373935.1 Alphaproteobacteria bacterium | reverse complement strand
GGGCGGACCGGGGGCGGGGCGCCGGCGATGACCTGCACGGCGAAGGCGGTGTCCGGCGCCGGCCCCGCATCCCAGACGAAGCGTCTCCCGCGCACGGCGGCCAGTCGGTGCGCGTCTTTTGCGAGCAACGCCCGCTTCGCGGCCGCCTGCCCCGCCGCTGGGTCCACCGCGTTCCGGTGCCCCTGCGCGATGCGGGCCCGCCGCAGCGGGCGCCAGGAGAGCGTGGCCCCCGCGCGGGCGGCGTGCGCCTCGATCTCCAGCGTGGAAAGCCAGGATTCAGGGCTGTCGAGGTCAAACCAGAAGTCGAGCTGCATTTCTCGCCCTATCGCGGCCGCGGCCCGGCTACAGATACCCGCGCGGGCGTCCGATGTCTGACCCCGGGACCCGCCCTCAGGAGCCGACGATGCTCAACCGCCGCCGCCAGTACCGTGTCCTCCCCGAGTTCGCGAACATCGTCCAGATCGAGCTGCTGGGACCGAAGGTGCATGCCCGCAGCGTCACCTTGCTGGACCTCTCGGCCGGCGGCGCGGGCGTCGAGCTGCCGTCCGGCGCGAAAGACCTCCTCCAGATCGGCGACACCGTGCTGCTGCGGGTGAGCTCGGAGCGTCTGCCGGCGGCGCTGATCATGAACGGTCGGCTGTCCTTCGTCTCGACGGACACCCGGCCCAAGGTGGGCATCGCCTTCCTCGAGTGGCGCCAGCATCGCGTGCTCCTCGACAGCGACCTGCGCAGCCTGTTCAACGAGCGGGAGGCCTTCCGCGTCGAGCCGGACACCAAGCGCTCCATCGAGGTGGTGTTGGTGCAGGGCGGCGTGCGGTTGGCCACGCGCGTGCGGGACATCAGCGTGCTGGGCGCGGGGCTCGCCGGTCCCTCCCCGTTTGTCGAGCGCCTCTCCTCCGACCGCCCGGTGGTCCTTCACATCCAGCTGCCCGAGGTGCGGGGGCCCATCATCGTCTCCAGCGACCTGCGCCACGCCCGCGTGTCAGACGGCACGACCGCGCTGTTCGGCTTCCGCTTCGAAGATGAAGCGAGCCTAAGCCCCACGGCCCGGCGCTCGCTGGCCGACTACGTGATGGGCCGCCAGCGGGAGATCGCGCGCCTCGGGCTCCGCCAGGAGATCTTGCTGTAGTCCGGGCCTCAGAGCCCGCCCAGCAGCCCCAAGGCCTGCGCGGCCTTCGCCTTGTCCGCCGCGAAATCGAACCGCTCCACGAGCGGGGCGCCGTTTTGTGGGTCCGTGATCGCTGGGCGCAGGAGCACGAGCGCGGCCAGCCGGTCTCCCGAGGCGTGGAAGTGCGCGAGGATGGCCGCCGCAGCGGCGCAGTCGAGGCGCAGGCCGGCGGCCACCGCCCCCTCCACCAGGGTGAGCTTCTCCTCCGAGGAGGCCCTCGCCGCGAGCGCCGCGCGCAGGTTGTCCGCCGCGCTGGGCTGCGCCGGCGGCAGCACCGGGAGCCGGGTGGTACCGGGCAGGACGAGGTCCGGCCGGAGGGCCGGCGCCGGGGCTGGCGGGGCTGGCGGGGCGACCGGCGCGCGCAGCGCATCGCCGGG
>JBEIVK010000211.1:0-6332 GCA_040373935.1 Alphaproteobacteria bacterium | reverse complement strand
GCCGCGCGCGCCAAGGCCCGCGGCGGACGGGGCCGCGGCGGGAGGGGCGGCGACCGGGGCCGGCGCCGGGGCGGGCGACGGGAGGGGGGCGTTGCGGGGGGAACCGGAGGTTCCCCCTGCCCCCGCAGCCGAAGCAGCCGCCGGGGCCGACAGGCTCGCGAGCAGGGCCGTGATGTCCTCGCCCTTGGACTTGCCGACGATGGCGATGGGGGCGTCCACCTTGACGTCGGTGTCGGCGGGGACGAGCAGCTTCAGCACGACGAGGCGGTCGAACACCTCGATGTCCATCGCGGCCTTGTCGGTCTCGACGACGGCCAGCACGCCTTGGGGCGCCAGCTCGTCGCCTTCGCGGACCTTCCACTCGAGCCGGCGCCCCACTTCCATGGTGGGCGACGCCTGCGGCATCTTGAAGAACTCAGCCATGGCGGACCCCCATCACGCGGCGGGCGGCGTCGGCGACGCGCTCGGCGCTCGGGACGACGAGCTTCTCGAGGTTGGTGGCGTAGGGCATCGGGACGTCGCGGAAGGCGACGCGCAGCACCGGGGCTTCGAGGTGGTCGAAGCAGGCCTCCTGCACGCGGGCGGCGATCTCGGCGCCGAGCCCGGCGAAGAGGAAGCCCTCGTGCGTGACGATGCAGCGGCCCGTTTTGCTCACGGACGCGAAGATGGCCGCGTGATCCAGCGGGCGGAGGGAGCGGAGGTCCACCACCTCGGCGGAGATGCCCTCGGCGGCGAGGGTGTCGGCGGCCTTTTCTGCGGCGAAGACCTGCTTGCCCCAGGTGAGGATGGTGAGGTCCGAGCCGGCGCGGCGCACCTTGGCTTGGCCCAGCGGGACGATGAACTCGCTGTCCGGGACCTCGCCCTTCATGCCGTAGGTGAGCTCGCTCTCCAGGAAGCAGACGGGGTTGTCGTCGCGGATGGCGGCCTTGAGCAGCCCGTACGCGTCGGCGGCGTCGCAGTAGGTGACGACCTTGAGCCCGGGGAAGTGGGCGTAGAGGCTTTCGACCGCCGTGCTGTGCTGTGAGCCGAGGTTTTCGGCGTTGCCGTTCGGGCCCCGGAAGACCATCGGCGCGCTGTACTGGCCGCCGCTCATCTGGAAGACCTTCGCCGCCGTGTTGACGATCTGGTCGTAGCCGACGAGGGAGAAGTTCCAGGTCATGAACTCGATGATCGGCCGCATGCCCACCATGGCGGCGCCGATGCCGAGCCCGGCGAAGCCGCACTCGGAGATCGGGGTGTCCACCACGCGGTTGGGCCCGAACTCTTCGAGCATGCCTTGCGACACCTTGTACGCGCCGCTGTACTGGGCGACCTCCTCGCCCATGAGGAAGATGCGGTCGTCCCGGCGCATCTCCTCGACCATGGCGCGACGGAGCGCCTCGCGAATCTGGAGCTGGGCCATCAGCCGGCCTCCGCCTTGCTCATCTCGAGGGTGTGAACGGGCGCCTCCGCACCGACGGCCATCGAGGTGGCCTGGGGCGCGTAGACGTAGTCGTAGAGGGAGGCCGGGTCCGGCATCGGGGAGGACTCGGCGAAGGCCACGGCCTCTTCGCACTCGGCCTCGACGCTCTGGTGGATGGCCTCGAGGGTGGCCTCGGAGACGCCGAAGTCGGCGCGCAGGCGGGCGGCCGTGATCTTCAGAGGGTCGGACACCTCTTTCATGCGCTCGAGCTCGCCAGCTGGGCGGTACTTCGCCGGGTCCGACATCGAGTGGCCGCGGTGGCGGTACGTGGAGACCTCGAGGATCACCGGGCCGTGGGCGCGGGCGTAGGCGCGGGCGGCGGCGACGCGCTCGCGCACGACCTCGACGTCGAAGCCGGGGAACTGCTCGTTCGCCATGCCGACGCCGCGACCGCGGAGGCTCATGTCGGTGAGGGCCGACTGCCGCTCGATGGCGGTGCCCATGGCGTAGCCGTTGTTTTCGCAGATGAAGATGACGGGGAGCTTCCACAGCTCGGCCAGGCAGAGCGCCTCGAAGAAGGCGCCCTGGTGCGCCGCGCCGTCGCCGAAGTAGACGACGCAGACGCGGTCTTCGCCGCGGTGCTTGATGGCCCAGCCGACGCCATTGGCGAGGGGAACGTGGCCGCCGACGATGCCGTAGCCGCCCATGAACCGCTTCGACTTGTCGAAGATGTGCATGGAGCCGCCCTGGCCGCGGGAGCTGCCCGTCTCTTTCTGGTAGAGCTCGGCCAGGATGGCGCGGGCGCTCACGCCCTTGGCGAGCGCGTGGCCGTGCTCCCGGTAGGCGGAGATCCAGTAGTCGTCCGGGGTGGCGGCGGCGGCCCCCACGGCCACGGACTCCTGCCCGATGTACAGGTGGCAGAAGCCGAGGATCTTCCGCTGCGTGTAGGCGCGGGCGGAGAGCTCCTCGACGCGGCGGATGAGGAGCATCTCGCGGTAGAGGCGGAGAAGGCCGTCGGCGTCGAGCGGGGCAAGGCCGCTCGACGCAGGCAGGGACGGGGTGTGTGCGTCTTCGGACACGGGTCCTCCCGAGGCTGCGGAGCAGGGGGTGTAACGCGCCGGTGACGGGCCGCCCGTCCCCCGCGGGAGGGCGTTAGCGGGGCGACCCGGGAGGGCTGTCATGTCCGTGTCGTCTGTGTCCGCCGTGCTGACCGAGCTGGTCTTGTCCGCCGCCGAGGCCGCCGGCTTCGATCGGGCGCTCGTCGCGCCCGAGGCCGCCGTCCCCACGCAGAACGCGGCGCACGGAGATTACCAGTCCAACCATGCGTTCCGCGTGGCGAAGGCCCTGCGTCGCAACCCGAAGGAGGTCGCGGCGGCGGTGCACGCGGCGGTGCTGGCGGGCCCCGGCGCCGGGCCGGTCTTCAGCGCGGTGGAGGTGGCGGGGCCCGGCTTTCTCAACTTTCGGTTGTCCGATGATTTCCTGGCGCTCACCCTCGCCGCGACGGCGGCGGACGCCGCGGGCGGCGTCGCGCAGGAGGGGGCCGGCAAGACGGTGGTCATCGACTACAGCTCGCCCAACGTCGCCAAGCGCATGCATGTCGGTCACATGCGCAGCACCTTGATCGGCAACGCGCTGCACCGCTTGCACGCCGCGGCGGGCTGGGTGGTGGTCGCCGACAACCACATCGGCGACTGGGGGACGCAGTACGGGAAGCTGCTGGTGGCGTGGAAGCGCTGGCGGGACGAGGCGGCCTTCGCGGCGGATGCCATCGGCGAGCTGGAGCGGCTGTACGTGCTGTTCGGGGACCGCGCGACGCCGGAGCTGGAGGACGAAGCGCGGGCCGAGACGGCGCGCTTGCAGGCCGGGGACGCGGAGAACCTCGCGCTGTGGGAGCGCTTCGTGCAGGTCTCGCTGGCCGAGTTCGACCGGGTGTACGCCCGCTTGGGTGTGCGCTTCGATGTCACGCTGGGCGAGTCGTTCTACAACCCGTGGCTCGGTGCCGTGGTGGGGCGCGCGCTCGGTGCCGGCGTGGCCGTCGAGAGTGAGGGCGCTGTCGTGGTGCGCTTCGCCGAGGATCACGCGGACCGCGCGCTGGCCGGGACGGTCCTGGTCATCCGAAAGAAGGACGGCGCTGCGCTCTACGGCACGACGGACCTGGCGACCTTGGACCACCGGCGCCAGACCTGGGCGCCCGAGAAGGTCCTCTACGTGACGGACAAGCGCCAGCAGCTCCATTTTAAGCAGGTCTTCGCGGCGTGGACGGCCTTGGAGCAGGCGGCTGGGCGCGCGGCGGGCCCCGCGCTGCTGCACTGCTGGTTTGGGACGCTCAACCTGCCGGAAGGCGCGATGAGCACGCGGGCGGGGAACGTCATCCGCCTGGTGGACTTGCTGGACGAGGCGGTGCGGCGGGCGCGGGCGATCGTGGACGAGAAGTCGGCGGCGTTGCCGGAGGCGGAGCGGGCCGCGGTGGCGGAGGCGGTGGGCACGGCGGCGGTGCGGTACGCGGACCTCAGCCAAAACCCCCAATCGGACGTCGTGTTCGAGTGGGACCGTATGCTGTCGTTCGACGGCAACACGGCGCCCTACCTGCTCTACAGCCACGCGCGCTTGTGCTCGGTGGAGCGCAAGGCCGCCGAGGCGGGCTTGGTGGCTGCGGCGGCCCCCGCGCTCGACACGCCGGAGTCGCGCGCCCTCGCGCTGGTGGCGCTTCGCACGCCGGCAGCGTTCGCCGCGGCCCTGGACAACCTCCGCCCCAACCTCCTGGCGGACCACCTCTTCGAGCTCGCGAACGCGGCGAACCGCTGGTACTACGAGGTTCCCGTGCTCAACGCGGCGCCGGAGCTGCGGGCCGGCCGCCTGGCGCTCGCGGCCGCCGCGCGGCGAATGCTCGCCGTGGGCTTCGCGGGGCTCGGCTTGCCGCCGCTCGAGCGGATGTAGCCCGGCGCCTCAGGGGGAGGCCGGGGCGCGGTCCCAGGTGAAGCGGGCGCGCACCGTGCCCTCGCAGGCCGGGGCGGTGGCGCAGCGGGGGCCCTCCGCCGCGACGCGGTGCGTCAGCTCCAGCTCGAAGGCCATCGGGTCGATGAAGTGGCCGCTTCCGAGGAGGGTCTCATGCTCTGCGCAGGCGAGGTCGCCGCCCGGCAGGGTGCGCCCGCCGTCGATGCGCAGGCCGTCCGTGCCGTCCCGGCGCAGCAGCGCGAAGCCGTCCACCACGCGCTCCGGCCCCTCGAGCGTCACGAGGACCTCGAAGACGCCGCTGGCGACTGCGGCCTCGCAGGGTGTGCCGCTCGCGTCGAGCACCTCGGCGACGTAGATGCCCGGCACGATGGCGGCGGGGCCCGTCGGTGCGTCCGCCGACGGAGCGCGGACGCCAGCCTCCGCGGTGTGGAGCGCCGCCGGATCCGCGGGGAGGGCGTCCGCCGCGGCGTCCCCGTCGCCGGAGCCCACCTCGCCGGCGAGGGCCGGCGGGTCTACCTGCCAGGGGTCCTCGCCGCCGACGTTGGGGGCGGCGCCGCAGGCGGCGAGGGCGAGCAGGGCGATCAGGGAGAAGGGGCGCACGGAGAGCTCCGGGGCGCCGCAGGGCGCCGACGCCCGGGGAACGGAATCGGCGCGTCAGAGTCTGAGGGGGGCAGGGCGATCCCGCCGTGCTAAGATTGCCGCTGGACCATGGTCGAGAACGCGCCTGCCCTCCACCCCGACGGTACGCCCCAGAAACTGGGGCGTTATCGGCTGATCCGCCCGATCTCCACCGGCGGGATGGCCCGCGTGTTCGAGGGGCGCCGGGAGTCCTTGGCCGGGGTGGCGCCGCGGGTCGCCGTGAAGGTCATCCTGCCGGAGTTCTCGCAGCACGCGGGCTTCCAGGAGCTCTTCATCAACGAGGCGCGCATCGGCTCGTTGCTCCAGCATCAGAACCTCGTGCAGATCCAGGACTTCGACTCGGAGAACGGGCTCTACTACCTGGTGATGGAGTTCGTGGAGGGCGTCACGCTCCGGCGGGCCTTGAGCCTCTGCCACAAGCACGGGGAGGGCGTGCCGCTCTCTGTGGTGGCGGAGGTGGGCCGCCAAGTCGCCGATGGGCTGCACGCCGCGCACACCGCCACCGGGGAGGCCGGCCAGCCGCTCAGCCTCGTCCACCGGGACGTGAAGCCGTCCAACTTGATCCTGTCGCCCCAGGGCGTCGTCAAGGTCCTGGACTTCGGCATCGCCACGCCGCTGCTCCAAGACGAACGGCGCGGGGCCGTCCGCGGCACCTGGGGCTACATGGCGCCGGAGCAGGCCGACGGGCTGCCCGTCACCGGCGCGGCAGACCAGTTCGGGCTCGCCGCCTGCCTCTACGAGCTGTGCACGGGCGACGCCCTCTTCCCCGAAAAAGAGCCGGCGGCGATTCGCGCGCTCCGCGGCGCCGACGAGGCGGCGCGCCGCGCGGCCCGGCTGAGCGGTCCCCACGCGCCGCTGGCGAGCGTCTTCGTGCGCGCGCTGCAACGAGACCCAGCGGCCCGGTTCCCGTCGGCCCAGGCGATGGGCCGGGCCCTCGCGGCTTTTGTGGGCGATCCAGTGCGCGCGCGCGACGCGCTCCTCGAGTTCGAGGCCCGGGTGCAGGAGCTCGGGCGGAGCGGCGCACCACCCCTCGACCGCCCCCGCACGGCGACGAGCCTCGCGGTGCCGTCGGCGGCGCCGGAGTCTGTGGGCTTGCCGGTGGCGGTGGGCACGCACCGCGCGCCCCACATTCCCATCCCGGCGCCACCGCCCGTTCACGCGCCGGCTGCCCCGCGCGGCGGCGCGTGGGCGGTCGGGCTGGTGGTGCTCGCGCTCGGCGTGCTGGGCCTTACGGCCTGGAAGATCCTCGCGCCGGCGATGCCCGCCGCCGAGGTGCCGCCGCTGCGTCCCGGCGCCGCGGCGGGCCCCGCCCCCGCCGACGATGGCGCCGCGGCCG
>JBEIVK010000592.1:0-3001 GCA_040373935.1 Alphaproteobacteria bacterium | reverse complement strand
TCTCGTCAGTCCTTCTTGCCGCCGGCCTTCCCGCCGGACTTGCCCTCGGCCTTCCCGCCGGACTTGCCCTCGGCCTTTCCGCCGGCCTTCCCGCCGGACTTGCCCTCGGCCTTGGAGCCCGGGGCGGCTGGCACGGGGGGCGGCGCGATGGTGGGGCTGACCCCGGTGGCCGGGCAGCCGACCGCGGCGGCGAGGTTGACCCAGGTGCCGTCCTCCTGCGGGATGTAGGTGTAGGCGAGGTCGAGCTCGATGGTCTTGTCGCCGCCGCTGGCGGCGCGCGCGCCGACGACCTTGACCCGGAAGTTGTTGTCGCCGGCGGGCTGGCTCACCGCGTTGGCGAAGGTGTACGCGGTGGGGGTGGACTGCCCGCAGGGCTCGCAGAGCTCGGCCATGACCTTCGTGCGGCCGAGCAGCTCGGCGGCGGCGCGGGCCTGGTCGACGGTGACCCACTGGCACTGGTCGGCGGCGGCGGGGAGGATGGTGGCGAAGAGCAGGGCGGCGATGGCGGACATCGGGGACTCCGGGGAGATACGGGTGTAACCCGCTCGGGACTATGCGTACTCTGGCGGGGGCGCGGCGTGCAGGTGCGCGAGCAACCCCGCGGCCGCGGCGCGCACGAGGTCGTGAACGGCGACGAAGCCCTCGGGGCCGCCGTAGTACGGGTCGGGAACGGTGGCGCCGGGCGGGGAGGCTGGGTCGAAGGCGCGGAGGAGCCCGAGGTGGCCGCGGAAACCGGGCGGGCGGCGGCGCTCCAGCTCGGCGAGGTTGGCGGTGTCCATGCCGAGGACCCAGTCGAAGCGGGACCAGTCGGCGGGCACGAAGGGGCGGGAGCGATGGGTGAGGGGGAGGCCGCGGCTGGCCGCCTCGGCGCGGGTGCGCGGGTCCGGCAGCTCGCCCTGGTGCGTGTCGACGAGGCCGGCGCTGTCGATGCGGAAGTCGGCGGTGCGGCCCGCCGCCTCCACGATTTGGCGGAAGACCCCCTCGGCGAGCGGGGAGCGGCAGATGTTGCCCAGGCAGACGAAGAGGACGCGGTGCGGCATGGGCGCCGCCTAACCGCCGGTGCCGGCGCGCGGGCCGAGGATGGCGCGCAGGCGGTCCAGGCGGGCGTGCACCTCGTCCGTGCCGAGGCCGCGGTAGCGGTCCGGGAGGGTCTCGCGGGAGGAGGACTCGAAGACGGCGAGCAGCTCCATGAACTCGAGCATGCGCGTGTCGCGGGAGGGGACGGTGTCGGCGGTGGCGCGGGCGAGGTCGGCCGCGGTGAGGGCCTCGCGGTCCTCGTCGGCGGCGCGGCTGACCGCGGCCAGCAGCACGGCCTCCAGCTCGGCGGCGCTGTAGCTGTGCGTGGCCTCGGCGACGGGGGCGAGGTCGGCGTCGGGGGCGAGCTGCAAGCGGGCCTTGCGCGCGACGGCCTGGAGCACGCCGACGCGCTCTTCGGCGGTCTCCGGGTAGAAGAAGGGGATCTTCGCGTCGAAGCGGCCGGGGCGCTTGAGGTCGGCGTCCAGCTTGTCCGGGCGGTTGGTCATCATCAGGATGACGACGCGGCCGCGGCGCCGGCCGTCCGACATGAACTCCTTGAGCCGCGCGATGACGCGGCTGGAGGTGCCGCCGTCGCCGTCGGAGGCGCTGCCCATGCTGCGGTCCGCTTCGTCGAGGATGAGCAGGACGTAGCCGAGGCCCTCGACGACCTGGAGGATCTTCTCGAGGTTGGCCTCGGTGGAGCCGACCCACTTGTCGCGGAAGTTTTTCAGCTTGAGGCAGGTGAGGCCGCTCTCGGCGGCGAAGGCCTCGGCGATGAAGGTCTTGCCGGTGCCCATCGGGCCGACGAAGAGGATGCCCATCGGCACGCGGTGGGACTGGCCGGCCTTGATCGCGCGGGCGACGCGCAGGAGATCGCGCTTCAGGCGTTCGTTGCCGCCGACGTGCGAGAAGTCGTGCGCCGGGTCCACGAACTCGACGAGCCCGTGGCACTCCTGCTCGATGATGGACTTCTTTCGGCGGCTCACCGCGCGGAAGGTGATGGGCTCGTCGGACTGGCGGGCTTGGCGGAAGAGCCCGCGGATCTGGACGAGCGTGAGGCCGGCCGTGACCCGCGCGAGGTCGTCCTCGGCCATGTCCAGGCGCACGCCGGTTCGGTCCAGCGCGCGAAGGAACGCGAGGCGGGCCGCGGCGTCGGGCAGCGGGATGGCGATGGGCGCCAGCTGCGGGCTGGCGGTGACGCGGCGGTGCACCTCCGCGAGGTTCTCGGCGACGAGCAGCACGACGTTCGCGGACTGGAGCAGCGCCGGGTCCCCCCGACCAGCGCTGGAGGGTGATGAGGTTGGCCTTGTCGCCCTCGGACATGAAGCTGACTTCGCCGGCGGGGACGATGGTCTCGACGTAGTCGAGCACGAGCGCGGCCTGCTGCGCCGGGTCCGTCACCAGGGCCTCGAAGAGCGGCAGCACCTCGCCCGGGCTGCGCGGCAGGGTGCCGCCGAGCGGGGCCTCGCTGTCGAGGATGCGCCGGGCGTCGACTGCGGCGCGGAAGCGGCGCTCGACCTTTTTGTCGGGGAACTCGATGCCTTCCGAGAGGTTGTACCAGGCGACGATGTCCTTCGTGCGCCCGAGGAAGCGCTCCAGGAACTCGCGCAGCGGCACGAAGCGCACTGCGCCGTCGGCGTCGGCCCAGGGGAAGAGGTCCCGCACGTTGCCGTGCAGCAGGAACATGCTGGCGTCCCCCGCGACGTAGCGGAAGCGCAGCTCTTCGGCCCAGCGCGGCAGGGCATCGGGAGGGGCGGCGGACATGGGCGGCTCCGGAGGCGCGGGGTACGCCCGGCGCGGGCGGCGCATTGCAGCGCGAGCGCGGGGGGACGGCGGCCTTATCCGCCGATGCCCAGGAGGGCCCGCGCTGCGGCCACTTGCACCCGGGGGTCCTCGTCGGTGAGGAGCGCCTCGGCGGGGGCGCGGGCGCGAAGGTCCGGGTGATGGCCGAGGGCGGCGCAGGCGGCGCGGCGGATGGGGGCCT
>JBEIVK010000798.1:0-2034 GCA_040373935.1 Alphaproteobacteria bacterium | reverse complement strand
GGGCGAGGCGGCGGCCACGGCTCAGCGCGCCTCGGCCGTGTAGGAGGGCTCCACCGCGTCGGGCGTCTGCGTGGACAAGTAGATGATGAGGCCGTTCGCCGCGAAGACGGCGGCGAAGCCGAGGAGGATTCCCAGGAGCCAGCGGTCGGCCATGTCAGCCCTCGCCCGTCGTGCGGTCGGTCTTGAAGGTGGTGTCGACGTAGATCTCGTCGAAATCGGTCTTCACGGTGATGCGGAGGGGTGCGGTACGCGGCAGCTCCACGGCCGGCGGGACGCGCACCACGAGCGGCACCCGCGCGCCGTCGGCCGGGGCGACGGCGATGGGCGGCGCGATGACCTCGGCGCCCGGGATGCCGCTCACCGTGACGGTGAAGGGCGCGGGGGCGCTGCCGGCGGCGCCGTGGTTGTTCGAGACGTTGAGGAGGAAGGTGTTGCGGGTCCAGCCGTCGGCGTCGACCTGGAACAGCGTGCCCGGCGCGCGGTGGACCGTCGCCTCGATCTTGTGCCGCCCGAGCAGGGCCACGACGAAGAGCCCGGCCAGCGCCGTCAGCAGCGCGCTGTAGACGCCGGTGCGGCCGCGCAGCACCCGGGGCTTGCGCCCTTCGGTCTCGGCGATGGTGGTGTACTGGATGAGCGAGGGCTGGCCCATCTTGTCCATCACGCCGGTGCAGGCGTCCACGCAGCGCGCGCAGGCGATGCACTCGAGCTGGTAGCCCTCGCGAATGTCGATGCCTTGCGGGCACACGGCCACGCACTTGTTGCAGTCGATGCACGCCCCGAGCGACCCCTTGGCGATCAGCCCGGTGGCGGCGGCCTTGCGGTTCTCCTTGGTTTGCCGCGGCTCGCCCAGGCTCACCGCGTAGGCGACCACCTGGCTCTCGTCGTCGGTGAGCGCGCCCTGGAAGCGGGCGTAGGGGCACAGGTAGTTGCAGAACTGCTCACGAAACCAAGCGAAGTCGGCGAGCAGCCCCGCGCCGAGCACGCCGACGAAGGCGTAGGCCACCGGCCCCGCCGCGCCGGCCCACAAGGCCCGCGCCCCGGCGAAGTACGAGACGATCGTCATCGCCACCAGCCCGGCGACGGCGGCGAACGACAGCCACTTGCCCGCCTTCCGCCACGCCTTGTCCCATCCCAAGGGCCCGGCGTCGCGCTTCATGCGGGCGCCGCGCTCCCCCTCCCACAGCCTCTCGATCGGGCGCACCCACTCCTCGAGGAACACCGTCTGCGGGCACGCGTAGCCGCACCACAAACGCCCAAAGAGCGACGTGAAGAAGAAGAGGCTGAACGCCGCGAACAGCAGCATCAGCACCAGGAAGAGGGTGTCGCGCGGCGTGAAGGTGAGGCCCAGCACGAACAGGCGCCGTCCCGGCAGATCCAGGCGCAGCGCCTGCTCGCCGTGGATGAGGACCCACGGGGTGAGCAAGAGCAGCGCCTGCAAGGCGATGCCCGACCACCGGTGCCAGCGCTGGAAGCGCCCCTTCACGGACGCCGTGTAGATCCACTCGCGCTTGCCGGTGGCCTTGTCGGTGCCGCCTGCCATGGGGTTCTCCTGTGTGGCGTCGTGCGTGGCGCGCCAGGGCGCCGGAGGATGCAAACGGCGTGCCAGTGCGTGGCTGCGGCCCGGTCGGCCCGCGTGGGGGCCGCGCCGAGCCCGGTGCGCCCGCCGCCGGACGCCCCCGTGTGGGCCTCTCCACAGCCGACCGGGCGCTACTGCCCGCCGCCCTGCGCATGCACGTAGGCGGCCACCTGCGCGACCTTCTGCGGGCCGAGGATGGGCCCCCAGGACAGCATGCCCTTCTCCGGAACGCCCTTCTCGATGGTCGACGAGATGGCCGACAGGCTGCCGCCGTGGATCCACTCCGGGTCCGTCAGGTTGGGGCCGATGCCGCCCTTGAGCTCCGCGCCGTGGCAGCCCACGCAGTTCTGGGCGTAGACCGCCTTGCCCTGCTCGATGGCCTCGGGCGTGGACGCGCGCGCGATGGCCTCCTCGGGGCTCGGCGCGGGCCACCGGGCGTTGGCCGCCGCGACCTCCGC
>JBEIVK010000852.1:0-1880 GCA_040373935.1 Alphaproteobacteria bacterium | reverse complement strand
CGGGCCGCCGCGCTGCCCCCGCAGCCCGTCGCCGCGCCCTCCCGCGCGCCGGTGGCCATCGTGGCGAGCGGCGCCGCGCTCGGCCTGCCGGGCGGGGAGGAGGTCTTCGCGCCGGACAACGCGCGGCGGATCTTGCGCGGCGAAAATCGCATCTCGCGGCTGTCCTCCGAGGCCCAGGCCCGGTTCTTCACCAAGAACATCACCCGCCTCGAAAAGGACCCGCAGACGGGCGAGGGCCGCTTCTCCCGGGTGGACGCCCCGGAAGACGTCATCCGCCTGGCCGGTCGGCGCGCCGCCTTTGATCTCGTCGCCCAGTACGGGGTGGACCCGGAGTGGGCCCGCGCGCTCGACTTGACGACGCAGCTCGCCTTCGCGGCGGGCCTGGAGGCCCTGCGGGACGCCGGGCTGCCCCTGGTGCGGCGCTTCAAGCAGTCGGCGGGGGGCAAGGCCGTCCCGGCGGGCTGGGGCTTGCCCGCCGCGGTGGGCGACCGCATGGGCATCGTCTTCGCGAGCGCCTTCCCCGGCTACATCCGCTTCGCCGAGCACCTCGCGCGGGGCGGCGACGACGGCGAAGGCCGCTTCGATCGGCGCTTCTTGTTCCAGATCCTCGCGATGGGCCACAGCCAGCTCGCGCAGCTCCTGGGCGCCCGCGGCCCGAACACCCAGGTCAACGCGGCCTGCGCCAGCACCACCCAGGCCATCGCCATCGCCGAGGACTGGATCCGCACGGGCCGGGCGGACCGCGTGCTGGTGGTGGGCGCCGATGACGTGACGGACGACGCGCTGCTGGAGTGGATCGGCGCGGGCTTCCTGGCGAGCGGGGCGGCCACCACCAAGGACGAGGTGACGGAGGCGGCGCTGCCTTTTGACCGGCGGCGGCACGGGATGATCCTCGGCATGGGCGCCGTGGGCGTCGTGCTCGAGCGGGCCGAGCTGGTGGCGGCCCGCGGCGTGGCGCCGCTCGCGCGGCTGCTGGGCACGCGCATCTCCAACTCGGCCTTCCACGGCACGCGGCTGGACGCCGCACACATCGCGGCGGAGGTGGACGCGCTGGTCGGGTCGGCCGCGGAGTCCGCGGGCGTGGGCCGCGCGGACTTCGCGCGGCAGGCCGTGTTCTTGTCGCACGAGACGTACACGCCGGCGCGCGGCGGCAGCGCGGCGGCAGAGATCGCGGCCTTGCGGGCGGCCTTCGGGCCGGCGGCGCGGGAGATCGTGGTCGCCAACACCAAGGGCTTCACCGGGCACGCGATGGGCGCGGGCATCGAGGACGCGGTGGTGCTGAAGGCGCTGCAGTACGAAGAGGCGCCGCCGGTGCCCAACCTGCGCGAGCCGGATCCGGACCTGGGCGATCTCACGCTCTCGACGGGTGGTCCCCGGCCGCTGCGCTTCGGGCTGCGGCTCGCGGCCGGCTTTGGGAGCCAGCTCGCGCTGGCGGCGTGGGAGAAGGTGGCGAAGGGCGACGCGCGGGTGGTGGACGCGGCGCTGCACACCGCCTGGCTCCGGCAGATGGGCGGCGGGGACGGTTCGCTGGTCGTGGAAGACCGTCAGCTCCGGCTGGTGGTGGACCGCGCGGCGGCGCCGGCCTCGGTGGTGGCGCCGGTCGCGGTGGCGCCGGCCCCGGCGGCGCCGGTCGCCGCAGCCCGGAGCCGAGACGCGGTGGTGGCCGCGCTGCTCGAGGTGGTGGCGGCGCGCACCGGCTACGGCGTGGCCGAGCTGGATCTCAGCTACGAGCTGGAGGCGGATCTCGGCGTCGATACGGTGAAGCAGGCGGAGATCCTGGGCGAGCTGCGCGCGCGCTTTGGGCTGGAGCGGGACGACGCCTTCCGCTTGTCGGACCACCGGACCTTGGGCGCATTGGCCGATGCCCTCGCGGCGTGGGG
>JBEIVK010000421.1:0-4019 GCA_040373935.1 Alphaproteobacteria bacterium | reverse complement strand
GCTGTCGTCGGGCGCGGCGCTGTCGTCGGGCGCGCCCGAGTCGTCGGGCCCTTGGCTGTCGACGGCGCCGTCGCAGTCGTCGTCTCGGCCGTTGGGCAACTCCGGCCGGCAGAGCCGGCTCGCGAAGCGGACGGTGGCGGAATGGTCGTCCGGCGCCCAGCCGACGCTGTCGGCCCACCGCGGCCCCTCGACCGAGGGCCCGAAGCCCGCGTCCACGGCCGGCCAGCAGCGCCAGCCCTCGGCGGCACGGATGCAGGCGTCGGCGCGCCCGTCTCCCGTGTGGTCCGCCATGCGCAAGGACGCGAGGCGCGTGACCAGCCCCCAGTCGCCGCCATCCTCCAGCGGCGGCCCGGCCACGCTCGGCAGCCACGCCCCGTCGGCGCGCCGCCAACAGCGGAGCCCGGCATCCGCGCGGGCGCAGAGGTCCGTGTCGCCGTCCGCGTCGATGTCGGCCCAGCGCAGGGAGTGGGCGTTGGTGGCGTCGTCCCAGCCGGTCCCGGCGCTGAGCGCGGGGCCTGCCGAGGGCGCGGCGAAGGCCCCGCCCTCGAAGGCCGCGCAGGAGATGCCGTCGCCGTCGCGGGCGCATGCGGCGTGGTGGCCGTCGCCGTCCAACGGCACCAGCGCGATGCTCGCCCAGCGAGCAGGGGTGTCGAAGCCCGCCGCATCGGACCAGGCTGGCCCCGCGAAGGCAGGGCCGAAGCCGCCCTCCCCCGCGAGGGCGCACGTGAGCCCGCCTGCGCCGCGGATGCAGGCGTCGGCGCGGCCGTCGCCGTTCAGGTCGCCGAAGCGCAGCGTGCCGAAGCGACTCGGCGCGTCAAAGCCGGCCGCGTCCGACCACGCCGGCCCCTCCCAGGCCGCGCCGAAGCCTGCGCCGGTGGAGGGCCAACAGCGAAGCCCGGCGGCGGCGCGTGCGCAGAGGTCTGCGCGCCCGTCGCCTGTGACGTCGGCGAGCTGGAGGGTGGCGGCGTAGGCCAGCCCTGACCAGCCCGTCGCGTCCGAGAGCCCGGGGCCATCGAACGGCACGTCGAAGCCGTCGCCCGTGGATGGCCAGCAGCGCACGCCGGCCTCTCCCCGCGCGCAGACGTCGGCGCGGCCGTCGCCCGTGACATCCCCGAGGCGGATCGTCGCCCAGCGTGGCGCGGCGTCGAAGCCCTCGGTGTCGGCGAGCGCGGGCAGCAGCCAGGGGTCCGCCGTGAAGCCGTCTCCCGTCGCGAGGTGGCAACGCAGCCCGCCCGCCCCGCGCGCGCAGACGTCCGCGCGCCCGTCGCCGTCGAGGTCGGAGTGCACCGCGCCGTCCGATGGGGGCAGCGCGCCGCTGAACAGCAGGGCGGCGTCCTGGCTGAGGTCGCAGGAGCCCGGGTGGCCGGCGCCGCGCGCGTAGACGGCGAGGTGGTTGCTCACGACGCGCTCGGCGCCGTCCGAGGGAGTGTTCACAGCGCCGCGCCCGGCCAGCACCAGCGCCGAAGACCCGCCGCCGTCCAGGTTGAGCGCGCGGTCTGCCCCGAGGGCGACGAGGTGGGACGCGAACTCCGCGCAGGTGGCGCCGATGGAGCCGCTGCGGCGCCCGTCGAGCACGACCAGCAAGAGCGTGCGGCCGCTCGCCGAGAGGGCGAGGGCGCTGCGCGGGTGGCGCTCCGTGCAGTGGGACGGCGCGGCGACGGGCGCGGTGACCGCCTGGCCGTTCTCCACGAGCACCGGGTAGCCGCCGACCGCGCCATCTGCCCAAGCCGGCGGCGGGTCCAGCACATCGGCCTGGGCGGGGAGCGCCACGACGTCCGTGCCGAAGACGAAGGCCCCGAAGCGGTCGGTGTCGGTGGACCATGCCGCGCCACCGCCGATGGCGAGGCCGATGGGCCGGTAGTCCGTGTAGGAGAAAAAATCGCCGTTGATGACGGCGGTCGCGCCGGTGAGCGCCAAGAAGGAGGAGGGCGTGCGCTCTCGCTCGGCGGAGGCGGTGGCGCGCAGCGAGACGCCAGCGGCGCAGAGATCGGCCTCCACGACGAAGAGTTCGACCGGACCGGCCGCGCTGCGCTCCAGCAGTCGAAGTCCCGGCGCCACCGTGGACCAGCTGTCCGCGGCGCGGGCTGGGAAGCCAAACGCGGCGGCCAACGTGATGATGCTCGAGACCGCGGCGGCGCGAACCATCGGGGGGACCGGGACCGCGCGCTGCTCAGCGCCCGCCGCGGACGCGGAGGTCGTCCACGGAGAGTGCGCCGACCGATGCACGCCCGCCGTTCCCGCCCGTGCGCACCTGCGCGTCGTCCGCGCGCACGGCGCCGCCCTCGACCTGGGTGCGGCCTTGGCGCCACTGGAAGGCGTTGCCGAGGAAGCGCCGCATGGAGGCCCGGAAGCCGTCGCGGCCATCCGACTGGAGGGCGACGGTGTTGTCCCCGGCCCGCTCGCGCTCGCCGAGGGTGACCGCCCCCGGGCCGGCGTCGAGGGTGCCGCCGCGCAAGGCGACGGTGCCGTCCACCCGATGCCCCGCGAGGTCCACCGGCAGAGGCCCGACCCCCGACCCGCCGCTCGACCGCGATGCCGCCGCCCCGAGGGTGGCGACATCGGGAAGCTGCTTGCCCGGCAGGCCCAGGCTGTCGTTGATGCGGCCGCCGACGTCGATGTCGAAGAAGCCGCGGACATCCGCCTTCATCCGCTGGTCTTCCGTGCCGTAGACGCCGTTCACGCCGGTCCAGAGCGGGCCGTCCAGCGGCTTGGAGAACCGAACCCCGGTGCGCGGCGCGACGATGCGGCCGTCCCGAACGGCCACCTGGCCCGCGGCGGTTGTCCCGGGGCCCGCGCGGAGCCCCGCGCCCAGCTCGCCGGCGCGCAGCGGCACACTGCCGCGCAGGTCTGCGTCGTCGACGAGGGCCGAGCCGGTGCGGAGCAGCCGGCCGCTGTCCACGCCGGCGCCGCTGGTGGCGCCCGCCAGGCTCGCCTGGGCGTCCCGGGCCGAGACCCGCGCCACCCGCGCGTCGAAGCCCGCGGCGTCTGCCCGCACCTGCGCGCCGTCCACCTGGACGCCCCCGATCTGCGCGCCGCCGCCGGCCGCGTCTTGCAGCGCGATGCGGTCTGCTGCGGCGTCCACCCGGCCGCCCTCGTTGGCGAAGCGGGCGTTCTGGATGTCGCCCGCGCCGAGCCGCGTGCCCGTCGGTGCGTCCACGAGATCCCGCACCGTCGCTGCGCGGGCCGAGACGGTGCGGCGGGTGTCGGTCATGCCGGCCTGCAGACCGGCCACGCCGATGGAGCCCGCGGTCGCCCGCCCGGCGATGCGGGCTTGGGTGGCGGAGCCGGCGTCCACGCGCGCCTCGGCCCCCGCGGCGGTGCGCCGCGCCGACGCGCCCTCGACCGCGAGCTGCCCCGCCTCGAAGTTGCGGGCGGAGAAGGTGTCGATCGAGCCCGTGCGCGCGCTCAACCGGACATCCTCGGCGGACCGCGCGAAGTCGGCCCCCGCGAGCTGGGCCCGGCCGGCGCGGATGTCTCGCCACGCGAAGCCCTCGGCGCTGGCGGCGGCGGCGCTGCCGCGGAGGCTGTCCCCGGCCTGGGCGAGGGTCGCGCTCTCCACGCGCGCGCCTGCGAGGCGCAGATCGCCGGATTGGACGTCCGATACGGCGGCGCTGCCGATCTGCCCCTGGAGGGCGCCGCCCGTGCGCTGCGCGGCGAGGGCCTCGGCTTGCAGGCCGCCGATGCGCGTGCCGCCCACCGCGAGGCGCTCGGCTTGGGCCGCGGCCAGGGTGGCGCGGAGATCGCCGTCGCTGGCGCCGGTTGCGTGCAGCCCGCGCAGGTTGGCGGTGCCGAGGCCGACGCCGGCCGCCTCGGCGTCGGTGGCCCGAAGCTCGCCCGCACGGACGTCAAAGTCGACGGGGCCGGTGGTGCCGCCGCCGGCTCCGGCCGCGCCGTCCCGCGCGCGGAGACCGTCCAGCGAGGCGCTGTCGACGGCCAAGCGCGCCTGACTGCGGCCGCGACGGCTGGCCCACGCGGCGTCCAGCCCCCGCACCTCGGCGCTGCGAAGATGGCCTGCTGCG
>JBEIVK010000584.1:0-3034 GCA_040373935.1 Alphaproteobacteria bacterium | reverse complement strand
CGCCGCCGCCGCCCTGGCCTGCGGGGTCGTGCAGCCCTCGGCCAGCGGGCTCGGGGGT
Source organism: Alphaproteobacteria bacterium (assembly GCA_040373935.1). Lineage (GTDB taxonomy): Bacteria > Myxococcota_A > UBA796 > UBA796 > UBA2385 > JBEIVK01. The sequence continues at coordinate 2,976 of JBEIVK010000584.1, read as the reverse complement.
GGCGGGTTCGCGGTGTCGGTCGGCGCCGATGGCGCGGCCGCCGTCCTGGACTTCCGGGAGGTCGCGCCGGCCAGCGCGCACGCCCGCCTCTTCGCCGACCACCCAGACCCGAAGGCGAGCACCGTGGGCGGCTTGGCCATCGCGGTGCCGTCCGAGGGGCCGGGGCTCGCGGCCCTGCACGCCCGGGGGGGCCGCCTGCCGTGGCGGGCCGTGGTGGCGCCCGCCCTGCGCCTCGCGCGGGAGGGGTTCCGGGCGGGCGCCTTCCTCGTGGGCAGCCTCGGGAACCAGGGCGACGGCGGGGTCGCCTTGTCGCGGGCGCTGTTCGGGTTGCCGGAGCGTCCGTCCGAGGGGGATCTCGTGCGGCGGGGCGCCCTCGCGCGCACGCTCGACGCGCTCGGGCGCGGCGGAGAGGCGGCGCTGCGCACCGGGCCGGCCGCGCAGGAGCTGCTCGCGGACTTGGGGGAGGCGGGGAGCCCCATCACGGCGGCGGACCTCGCGGCGGTGGCGCCCAAGGCGCGGGCGCCGCTCGTGGGCGCGTACCGGGGCTGGCGGGTGACGACGATGCCCCCGCCCTCGTCGGGCGGGGCGGTGCTGCTGCAGGCGCTGGCGGTGCTGGAGGGCTTCGACCTCGCGGTGGTCGCCGCGGACGGCGCCGACCGCCACCACCTCGTCGCCGAGGTGCTTCAGCACGCGTTCGCCGACCGGGCGCGGCTGATGGGGGACCCGGACCGCGGCCCCGTGCCGGTGGACGCGATGCTCGCGCCGGCCCGCATCGCGGAGATCCGGGCGTCCATCCTGCCCGGCCGCACCTTCGACGCCGCGCACTACGGCACGCGGGTGGAGATCGGGTCCGACGCCGGCACGCAGCACATCTCGGCGGTGGACGCCGCCGGCAACGCCGTGGCGCTCACCACCACGGTCAACACGAGCTTCGGCAGCCTCGTGGTCGGGCGGCGCACGGGCGTCGTGTTCAACAACGAGATGGACGACTTCGTCGCGCGGCCGGGGGAGCCCAACGCCTTCGGGCTCGTCGGGTCGGCGGCGAACGCGGTGGCGCCAGGGGCCCGTCCGCTGTCCAGCATGACGCCGACGGTGCTCGAACACCCCGACGGTCGGCGCATCGTGGTGGGGGCGAGCGGCGGGCCGCAGATCATCTCGGCGACGCTGCAGGTCATCCTGGCCATCGTCGACGACGGTCTGGATCCGTCGGCGGCCGTCGCGGTGCCCCGCGTGCACCACCAGTGGATGCCCCGGGAGCTCGTGGCGGACCGCGGCGTCAGCCCGGACACCCTCGGCGCGTTGCGGGGCCGCGGGCACACCGTCGCCCAGCGCCCGCACTACAGCGCCGTGCAGGTGGTCGTCTGGGACCGCGGCAGCGGGGTTGCCCTCGGCGCCTCGGACCCGCGAAAGGGCGGGGCGCCCTGGTCTCCGGGCGGGCCGCCCTGAGGCGGCGCCTGGATGGCCGCGCGCCCTACTTCAGGGGCTTCAGGTCGTTGCAGTCCACCGCGCCCGTGATCACACCGACGCTGCCCTGCACCTTCTGGCCCTTTGGGAAGGAACTCCACTGCTTTTCGGTGGTGGTGCAGGTGTGGGCGTCCCCGCCCTCCGACTCCTTGAGGTGGATCGTGTACGCCTCCGTGCGTGCGCCCTCGCGGCGCGTGCTGGAGGTGCGGACCTTCGGCCACTCCGGGGCGTCGTCGAGCGACTTGCCCGTGGCGCGCTCTTTGCCGGCCTCCACCCATTTGTCGACGGTGTAGCTGCACTTGTCGTCGTAGGTGGGCTCGGAGCGGTACTTCGTCCTGCACTCTTCGCTCTCGGAGAAGGTGCCGTCCCCGTTGTCCTTGCGGCGGGTGGAGCAGGTCTCGCCGTTGGCCACCTGCTTGGTGCCGCGCTGCGCGCGGCGGCAGGAGACGTTGCGGGCGCCGGCGGGCACCGCGTCGTCCCACGCCGATTCGGTGACCGTTTTGTACTCCTCGACCGCGATGGCGCGCTCCCAGGAGTGGCCCGTGACGGTCATCGCGGCGTCGCTCTTCCAGAAGGCCGCGACGCCGCCGAAGACACAGCCGAGGAAGCCGAGCGCGAGCAGCGCGAACAACAGCACCCGGGACTTGTCGCCGCCGCCCTCCGCCGCAGGCGCGCCGGCCATCGCGGCCATTTTGGCGTCGCGCTCGGCCTCTTTGACGTCGTTGTGCTCGGTGGCGGCGGCTTTTGCGGAGTCATCGGAGAAGGCCTGCCCCTCGCCGGCCACTTGGTCTTTCCGCACGCGCACGCGGGCCGCCTCGGTGAGCGGGCTGCCGCAGCCGACGCAGAACTCGGCCTTGGCGCCGTTGGGCGTCTCGCAGGCGGGGCACACGACGTCGGCGCCGGCGTAGGCGTGGTCCTCCACCGCGACCTTGTCTTCGTCGCTGGGGAAGTAGCGGCGGGCCGGGTCTTGCGGGCTCCCGCAGGCCGGGCAGTGGCGGTGGTCGATGCCGAGGAGCTTCTCGGCCCCGCAGTTGGGGCAGTCCCACAGCATCTGGAAAGTGCCTTTCTCGGTCGTGCGCATGCCGGGCCTCCGGGGCGCCGCCTATCGCGGCGGGCGCCGGCTGCCCCTTGCACGGACCTCACACCCCGCGGCGCTCACCCGCCGCAGGAGAGCGCCACCGCCTCCCAGTTTTCTTCGGTCATCTCCCGGCGGCTCGCGCGCTCGACCTTCAGCCCCATGTGGGTGTCGTAGCGCACGCCGTCGCCGTCTTGGGCCTTGGCCTCCCAGGCGCCGTAGGCCGGCCCCGCCGGCACCAGCTTGTCGGGGCCGTGGCCGATGAGGTCTGCGCGGCCCCACGCCACCAGCGCTTCGCGGACGTGCGGCGCCTCCTCTTTCGTCCAATCCAACAGCAGCGCGCGCCGCCGGCTTCGCTCGCGGGCGCCCCGGGCGACGGCCACCGGCTCTTTGGTGTACGGGTCCTTGCCGGAGACGTACATCGCCGTGGCGAGGGT
>JBEIVK010000609.1:0-2888 GCA_040373935.1 Alphaproteobacteria bacterium | reverse complement strand
GGCCAGGATGTTCACGACGATCATCATGCCCATGAGCAAGAAGACGACGTTGAGGTCGATGGCGGCGAGGGCGTGCTCGTGGGGGACGAGCCCGGTCATGACCGCGATGCAGCCCCCGAGGAGGGCCGCCGCCGTCTTGTCCAGCTTCTCGGTGGCGAGCAGGACGTAGGTCACCGCAAAGAGCGCGATGGAAGCGAGCATCATGGTTGCCGCCGGATCAGAGATTGACGACGCGGTCGAGGAGGCGGATGCGGTCGATGACGCCGAGCAGGCGGTTGTCGTCGTCGACCACGAACACCTTGGGGTAGCCCTTCACGGAGAGCAGGAAGAGCACTTCGAGCAGGGTCGCGGTGGGGGCGCAGGTGGCGACGTCCGGGCTCATCACGTCCTTGGCCGTGAGCCCACGCTCCTGCCGGAAGTAGCGCTCCAGCGGGTCGAACTCGGCGATGAAGGCCACGCTTTTGAGCTGCCGGAAGAAGTCCGGCAGGCCGAGCGTGAACACGCCGTCCGCCGTCACCTGGCCGAGCAAACGGCGGTTGTCGTCCGTGATGCCCGCGCAGTCGAGGTTGTGGGCGACCATCAGGCGCGTGATGTCGGCGATGGGCGTCTCCGGGCCCAGGCGCCCGTAGGAGGGCCGCATCAGGTCCCCCGCGAGCAGCGGGCCCTCGTCCTCCGAGAGGTGCCGCCCGAGCCAGGCCGCGATGTCCGGCGCCGAGCGGGAGCCGAGCAGGTGGTGCAGCCGCTCCGGGTCGGCCATGAGGCTGACCCATTGGTTGACGATGCGCAGGCCCGGGGCCGGGTTCTCCTGCGGCATCGCGACGAGCACGACCACCTGGGCCGGCCGACTGTCCCACGCGAGGGGGCGCGCGAGCGTGGCGACGGCGATGCGCAGCCCGGTGAGCCCCTGCACGCGCAAGGCGAGGGCCACGAGCGCGTCGGTGCGCGCGGCGGCGCGCTCGTCCAACGCGCGGTCCACCTGGGCGCGGAGCGCCGCGGCGTCCACCCCGGCGGGCAGAGACTCCGCCGTGGCGAGGGCGATGCAGAGGTCGTCGAGGAGGGCGCTGCGGTCCGGCGGGTCCACCTGGAGGAGGACACGGCGCGGGTCGAGCGGGATGCGCTCGGGGATCATGGGGGAGCCGGTCGGGCGGGGGAGCCGCCGCGGACCCCCGGGGGCTATCCGTAGGGGGGGTAGCGCCTCCGTGACGGTCCGCCGACGGTTGTGTGAACTCCGCGTGACGGAACGCCCCGCCCGGGCCAGAGCGGGCGGGGCGAGCCCGGGATAGGCCTGCCGCATGTCGACGTCGCCGAAGGATGCCGTCCGTGCGCGCGCCTGGGCGTCTCTCCGCGCCGCGGGGGGCGCGCGGTTCCCTGGGGCGGAAGGGCGTATCCCCAACTTCGTGGGCGCCGAGGCGGCGGCGGCGGCCTGGGTCCGGCACCCGTGGTTCACCGCCGCGCGCGTCTGCAAGGTCAACCCGGACAGCCCGGCGCGGCCGCTGCGCGCCGCCATCCTGCGCAGCGGGCGCGTGCTGGTGGTGGCGACGCCGCGGCTCACGGCCGAGCGCCCCTTTTTCCTCTTGGACCCGGCCCGCATCCCCGCCGCGGCGCTGTGGGAGGCCAGCGCGCAAGCCGGCGCGGCCCGGTGGGGCGTGGCCTGCTCGGCCGCCGCGCTTCCGCCCATCGACTTCATCGCCATCGGCGCCGTGGCGCTCGCGCCCGATGGCGCCCGGGTGGGCAAGGGCGGTGGCTTCGCCGAGCTGGAGTGGGCCCTGCTCACGGAGCAGGGCAAGGTCGGCCCTGGCACGCGGGTGGTGAGCCTCGCGCACCCGGCCCAGGTGGTCGCCCCCGGGGAGATCCCCATGGACAGCCACGACCTGCCGCTCGACGGCTACGCGCTGCCGGGCGGCGTGGTGGAGGTGGTCCGCCCACGCCCGCGCCCCGCCGGCGTGGATCCGGCGCGCCTGCAAGACGGCCAGCGCGCGACGATCCCGGCCCTCGCGGGGCGGTAGCGCCCCACGGCCCCCGCCTGCGATGGGCCGTGCGCGGCCACGCGCAAAAACCCGGCCGCGCTCCCCGAGGGGGCGCGGCCGGGCCACAGGCCGGCAGGCCGAGGGCGATCAGCCCTGGGTGATGTTGTACCGCTTCATGAAGCGGTCGATGCGGCCGGCGGTGTCCATCGTCTTCTGCTTGCCCGTGTAGAACGGGTGGGAGGACGAGCTGATTTCGACCTTCACCAGGGGGTACTCGTTGCCGTCCGTCCAGACGATCTTGTCCTTGGTGCGGACGGTCGACCGGGTGAGAAACGAGAACTGGGTGGAGATGTCCTGGAAGACCACGGGACGGTAGCTGGGGTGGATGTCGGCCTTCATGGCGAACCTCTGAACCGGGGAACGATTGGGCCCTGCCGCGTATCGCCCCACGGCCCGCTTGTCACGGGGGATCGTCGCGGGGCCTTCGGAGCTGGCCGCACCGGTGGGGCCGATCGCGGGGCGCCGCCCTCCGCCGGTGATTGATCCGCGGGGGCCGCCAACGGCTCTCTGCGGTCGGGTTGGGAGTTGTTCATCGGAGAACGCTGTTTTTTGTGACGGGGTGTCAGAGGATTGCAAGGGCAGCCCGAGTTCGCTACCATGCCGCACTTGGAGGTCAGGCTCATGGTTCGCTGGACGTGGATGGTGTTGGCGGCGGCCCTCGCGGGCTGCGTGGATGGCGGCGGCGGCGGCAAGGACGACACCGGGGGCGGCAACGCCGATGGGTCGGACGGCACGGACGGCACGGACGGCACGGACGGCACGGACGGCACGGACCCGGTCGACAACGACGGCGACGGCAGCCTGGCCGAAGAAGACTGCGACGACAACAACGACGCGGTCTACCCGGGCGCCGACGAGGTC
>JBEIVK010000641.1:0-2735 GCA_040373935.1 Alphaproteobacteria bacterium | reverse complement strand
GCCGGGCGGCGGGAGCGGCGCGGCGGGGCTGCCCGGCGGTGCGCCGCTGCCGGTGGGGCAGGACATCGTGGCGGCCGACATCGTGCTGGACCTCGACGCCGAGACGGGCACCGCGCGCATGGAGGTGGCCGTGGCGCCCCGGGGCGGGTCGGCGGTGCTCGCCATCGACGGGCTCACGCTGCTGCACGCCCGGGTGGCGGGCGGGGACGCGGCGTGGGACGAGGGCGGCCGCCTGGTGCTCCAGGCCGCGCCCGACGAAGACCGGGTGGAGGCGGACCTTGCGTGGCGCTTCCCGCGGCGCGGCCTCGCCACCGCGGACGGCTGGATGGCCGACGCCGGGGGCGGCGCCACCCTGACCTGGCCGCACCACTGCGCGAACCTGTTCCCCTGCGACCCGTCGCCGGCTGAGGGCGCACGCTTCTCGCTGCGGGCCACCGCCGCGGAGGGGCAGGTGCTCGCGCCGGGCGACCTCGGGGCCGATGCGCCGTCCTACCAACCGGCCGTCGCCCGCGGGGACTACGCGCGCATCGACCTCGGCACGAGCCCCGGCGGCGTGGCGATGGAGGCGTGGCACCTGCCCGGGCGCAGCGCGGCGGCGCGGGCCGGCACCGCGCCCCTCCCCGCGGCGATGGCCCACCTGGAGGCGCTGCTCGGCCCGTACCCCTACGGTGGGCGCTTCGGGGCCGTGGAGGTGGATTGGGGGCCGTGGTCCTGGGGCGGGATGGAGCATCACCCGCTGGTCCACGTGGCGGCCTTCGACTTCGGGAACCCCGAGGTGCAGGTGCACGAGCTGGTGCACGCGTGGTTCGGCGGCCATGTGCGGGTTGCGTGCTGGGAGGACCTCGTGCTCTCCGAGGGCACGACGACCTACCTGACCGCCCGCGCGCTCGCGGCGGCCGACGGCACCGATCTCTGGCCGATGTACGTCGATGATTTCCTGGGGCCCCTCTGCTCCGGAGACCCGCCGCCTCCCGTCACGCTGCCAGACGCCACCTGCGGCGCCGTGGACCTCACGCAGCACGCCCTGGGCGGCGGGGCGCCATACTTCAAGGGCGCCTGCTTCTTCGAGGAGCTGGGCGACGCCTGGGGCCCGGACGCGGTGGACGCCGGGCTGGCCAGCTTTGTCGGCGCGCACGGCGGCGGAGCGGCCCGCATGCAAGACCTGCTGGACCACCTCGCGGCCGGGGCCGTCGACGCGGGCGCGCGCGATGCCCTCGACGCGGCGGCCACCGACTGGCTGCGGACGCCCGGCTGCCCGGCCGAGGCCCGGCGGCGGTGCCGCTCCGGGCGGCGGTAGGCCGGCTCAAAGCGCGCCAGCATCCAGCAAAGCGGCGGTGATGGCCGCGGCGTATTCGGCGTGGCCCGCAGCGTTGGGATGCATCGTCTGGCCGGAGGCGCGCGGGTCCAGGACCTCGGGGGCGCCCGAAGCCGGGGCGACGAGGCCCGGGCGCGGGGCCGTGGCGCCGTCGATGAGGAGGGACGGGCCGCCGGCCGGCAGCGCGTCGTAGTGGCGCTGGACGTCGATGTGAGGCACGCCGGCATCGGCCGCGGCGTCGCGAAGGAGGGCGTGGGCGGTGCCGCCGGTGAACGCCCCGTCGGCGCGCAGGTGGGCCGGAAAGGCGTACCCGACCGCGAACAGGCGGGCGCCGCGGGCATCCGCCAAGTCCCGGCAGACCAGGAGGGCGCCGACGAGCGCGTCGTGGGCACGGCGGCGGCTGGCGGCGGCCGCGGCAGGGGTCTCGATGAGGCCGGGCTGAGACCGCTGCTGGGGGGCATCCACCGGGCCCTGGAGCGCCGCGCTGGCGGCGGCCCGCTGCCGCGCGACCACCTGCACGAGCGCACGGTACAGCGCCGACCGCCGCAGCAGGAGGCGAAGGGCCCCGCGGTCCCAGCGCGCGTGGGGCGCCGCGGGCGCGTCGTCGGCGTTCATGCCGGCCTGGACGAGGATGAGATCCACCGGCCCCGCAACCGCGAGGCGCCGCGCGAGGCGCCGCGCGACGCCGAGGGGCGTCGAGCCCGGCTGGCCCAGGTTCTCCACCTGCACGGGGCCGGCGCCGCGGGCTTCGAGGGTGGCCGGCAGGAGCGCCGGCCACGGCTCATCCCGGGCGACGCCGTGCCCGTAGGTGAAGCTGTCGCCCACCGCGAGCACGACCGGCCCTTCGACCCCCGCGCGCGCGCCGGCCTGGGCGCGCACCCAGGCGCCCCACCCCCGAAGGCCGCACTCCCCCACACCACCCAGGAGGAGCAGCGGCAGGAACGGGAACCACCAGCGGGCGGGAGCTCGCCGCATTCCTCACTTTAGAGGCTGATGTCGAAGCTGAGCCCAGAGATGGGAGCGCCCGTGATGGTGTACGGGTTGCTGGCGTCCGGGGACTCGTAGATCATGCCGCCCGCGTCGACCCCCCCGAAGAAGTACACCGAGGAGGCGCCTTCGAGGCAGATGTCCGTGGAGAAGGACGTCGCAGAGGTGCTCGTCGGGCAGGTGATGGGGGCGACGTCGTACGGCGGGCCGTCCATCGGGGTGGCGCCGGGGAAGGCGACGATCTGGCAGCGGGCGCCGGACGCCGGGACGCCGCTGGTGCGGAAGGTGCCCGAGATCGTGACGCTGGTGGCGCAGGGAGGCGGCGCGCCGGTGTCGGCGTCGGTGTCGGCGTCCGTGTCGGCGTCGGTGTCGGCGTCGGTGTCGGCGTCCGTGTCGGCGTCCGTGTCGCTGTCGGTGTCGGCGTCGGACTCGG
>JBEIVK010000057.1:0-12382 GCA_040373935.1 Alphaproteobacteria bacterium | reverse complement strand
TCGATCTCCGGGTGAACGCGCACCTCGTCGACCGCCGCGCAGAGGGCCCGCGCCTCGGCCGCGCTGAGCCCCGCCGAAAATCGGGCCGCGCGAAGCCCGCCGGCGCGGAGGATCGCCCGCTCGTCTTCGCGGGCCGGGTAGCCCATCGACACCCGGATGAGGAAGCGATCCAGCTGCGACTCCGGCAACGGGAAGGTGCCGTGATCCTCGTGGGGGTTTTGGGTCGCGACGACGAAGAAGGGATCCGGCAGGTCGTGGCGAACGCCATCCACCGTCACCCGGCGCTCGGCCATCGCCTCCAGCAGCGCGGACTGGGTGCGCGGCGTCGCCCGATTGATCTCGTCGGCCAGCACAACGTTGGCGAAGAGCGGGCCCGGCCGGAAGCGGAAGCCCTGCTCGCCGTCGAGCACGGTGACGCCGGTGAGATCGCCGGGGAGGAGGTCTGCCGTGAACTGCACGCGCCCGAAGCTGCCGCCCAACGCGTGCGCGAGGGCGGTGGCGAGGGTGGTCTTGCCGACGCCAGGGACGTCTTCAAGGAGGACATGCCCGCCAGCGATGGCAGCGACGAGAGCGAGCTCCACGACGTCGTCTTTGCCGCGGACAACCTCGGCGATGACGGACCGGGCCCGCGCGAAGAGCGCGCCGGCGGCAGACACGGCGGCAGCGCCAGGGGAGCCCATCGGGGCCTCAGCCGCCGATCAGGGTGCCGGTGGTGACCATCTCATAGGTGCAGCCCTCGGGGATGTCCTCGTCGTCGCTGGCGACGATGGTGATGGACTCCGTGCCCTCCCACTGGAGCCCTTCGGAGAGCCCACAGGCGCCGCCGAGCGCGTCGTAGAGCGCGGACCCCGACACCTGCCACTGCAGGTTGCCGCTGGGGCGCTCTTCCAGCCAGACCACGCTGGTGTAGTCGAGCTTGCAGCCCGAACGCACGCCGGTGGCGAAGGACTCGCCGTCGATGTTGACGGTGGCGTTGGTGCCCTCGAAGAAGAGCTCGTAGGTGAAGGTGTCGTCCACGAGGGCGTATTCGCTGCCGTCGGGCAGGCAGTTGGACACCACGGCGCCATCCGTCACGGCCGTCTCGACGCGCACCTCATACGCGGCGTCGGGCGTCAGCTCCTCGCCGCCGCCGCCACATCCGACCACCATCCCCAGGACCCACGCCGCGCGCACCATGGCCGCCTCCGCCGCCCGGAGCGTATCACGCCCGCAGCCCGGTGGACGCCGCGGGGCCACCCCCGTAGATTGCACCCCTTTCCGCCGGGCCGCGCCGCTCGGACCCCCGCCTCATCTCCGGAGCCCCACCCGTGGCCGAAGACACCCAGACCAAGCTCTACGTCGCCCGCGAAGACGACCTCGCCACCCTCCGCGCGTTCTGGGCCAAGGCCCGCAGCGGCACCCCGAGCGCCGTGCTGCTCGAGGGCCCGCTCGGGGCCGGCAAGCGGGCGCTCACCGGGGAGTTGGCCCGCCAGGCGGTCTCCGAGGACGACGACACCGTGCTGTGGCGCGTCGCGTTCTCGGACGAGCAGGACGGCCTCCAGACCCTCATCCGGCTGTACGCCGGGCTCTACCAGGCGCTCTTCCGCAGCCCGCTGCTCCGCGGCAAGGTGGAGATGGCCCTCAACAGCCAGATGCCCACGCAGCCGAAGCGCGTGCAGCAGTGGTACCAGGCCTTCGTCGAGGGCCTGAAGAAGGGCGCTCCGCCGCCCGGCCAGGGCGAGTTCCAGGTCATTCTCCCGCGCGACAACCCGCTCGTCGGCCTCGTGGAGATCGCGCTCGGCATCGCGCGCAAGTTCCCGGTGCTGCTCGAGGTCCAGAACCTCCAGAACACCCAGAGCCTCGCCGTCGTCGCTCTGCTGGAGGCCCTGCTCGACGAGTCGCTGCACGAGGACGCCGACGAGGGCAGCTCCGCCATGAAGCTCCTCGCCATCCTGGCCATCGAGCCGGTGGATGAGGCGGCCCGCGCCTGGTACTCCATGCCCCTGCTGGACATGCTGGACCGCCGCAAGGACGACCTGGACGTGGTTCGCATGCAGGCCTGGGGGGCCGCCGAGGTCACGCGCTACCTCGAGAGCAAGCAGCTCCCCAGCAGCGGCGCGGCGGACATCGCCCGCATCGCCGACGGGCGCCCCGGCTTCATCGCCGAGCTGGTGGACCACCTGAACGAGCAGGGCAAGCTGGAGTCGGACCTGAGCGGCGTCACGATGGCCTCGCTCATCGACATCACCCCCGACGCCGACGAGCTTGACGAAGACGACGGAGACGACGACTCCGGCGACGCTCCGACGGACGAGGCCCCGCAGCCCGGCAAGCGCCGCTCCGCCAAAGCCACCGACGCCGCGCGGGTGGCCTACCTCGCCGCCCTGCTCGGCCTGTCCTTCCCGTCCGGCCTCGTGGCCGACATGGCGGCCTTCGAGCGCGACTCGGTGGACGACCTCCTCGACGCAACCCCCCAGCTCTACAAGGAGCTCCAGTACAGCCAGCCTCTCGGCACCTGGGTGTACCAGTTCCACAAGGCGCTGCACCGCGAGAGCGTGCTCGCCCGCCACACCTCCGAAGAGGACCGCGAGCTTGCCCGCCGCGTGGGCGTCGTGCTGGAGAACAACCTTGCGCCCCGCGGCTACGCCTACCTGCTCAAGACGCTTCGCCTCTACGGCGAGTTCCAGGCGGGCCAGCGGGCGGCGATCCTCCGCAGCCTCGCGCTCGGCGCGGACCAGCCGCAGGTCTGGGCGATGGCCCACGACCTCGTGCGCTACTTCGACGACATCACCTGGCCGGACCCGCTGCGCCGCACCGTCTACATGCACCTCATGGACCGCATGACGAAGGCGGGCGACGTCAACCAGGCGGAGCAGCTCTTCGGCGAAGCGATGAAGTGGGCCCAGGATCACAACGACCGCCCGCTCCAGGGCTGGCTCCTCCACGAGGGCAGCCAGCTGGACCTCCGCCGGCAAGACCTCTACCGCGCCCGCGACCGCGCGAACGACGCCCTGCGCGTCTTCGGCGCCCTCGAGGACAAGCTGAAGCAGGCCGAGATTCGCGGGCACCTCGCGCTCATCGAGCTGCAGGACGGCAACCCCAACGCGGCGCTGGATCAGGCCCGGCTCGCGGAGGAGATCGCCCCGGTCCCGCCCATCCAGGCCCAGACCGAGTACGTGCGCGGGCTCGTCGCCCGCCGGGACCGCGCGAAGCTCCAGCAGGCCATCGAGCACTTCCGCAAGGCCAACGAGATCGCCGGGCGCGCGCGCGTCTCCGGCCTCGCGGTGGACTCCGGGCTCAACATGGGCGAGACGCTCCTGATGGCCGGCCAGGCCAAGGCCGCTGCGGAGGTGCTCGGGCAGGTCGCCGGCATGGCGCAGGGCATGCAGAACCCGGCCCGGGAGCGCGGCGCGGTGGCGCTCCTCGCGCAGGCGCACGCGTCGCTCAAGGCCTGGGAGCCGGCGAAGGCCGCCGCTGCCCGCGCGCTCGAGCTCACGCGGTCGCTCAAGTTCGAGCGCTTCGAGGCGGCAGACCTCTACAACCTCGCGTTCTTCAACCTCCAGCTCGGCCACGCCACCGAGGCGGTCTCGCTGTTCCAGCAGGCCCGCGAGCGCGCGTCCGCGCAGGACACGGGCTTCCAGAAGGAGCTCCTGTTCCACCTGTCGGCGGCGCTGCTGCGCACGGGCGACAAGACGCAGGCCGGCGCGGTGCTGCAGGCGCTCGTCGCCCCGGCCACCGCCGCGAAGGACTGGGCGAAGCTCGTCGCCGCGAACGGCCAGCTCGCCACCCTCGCCGAGGAGCGCAAGGACCTGAACGCCGCGCGCACCTGGCTCAACGCGGCGATCGACGCCGCCGAGAAGGGCGGCCTCAAGGAAGAGCACAAGGGCCTGCGCAAGCGCCTGTCCCAGCTCGGCTGAGGCGCCCGCCGGCCAGCATCTCCCAGAGGCGGTCCCTCCGCCTCTGGGGGCCGCCGCGCTGGCTGCCCGTTACCCGCGCGCCGAGCCGACTCCGGCCAACACCGAGGCGATCACCGCCGGCAACGCCCGGTTGAGATCGGCTTTGTCGAGGATGGGCCGGCCCACCCGGCGAACGAAGGACTCGTAGCCGCCCGAGCCGTCCGGCGCACCCGACACAAAGAACACGCGGGCCGCCTTCTCTGGCGCCGCGGCGAGCAGCGGGTCGTAGAAGGCCGGAGCGCCGCCGCCGGGCAGGTCCAGGTCGCAGAAGATGAGGTCGTGCGCGCCTGCCAGCGCCGCCGGAAGCGCCACATCGGCCGCGCCGAAGTGCTCCACGGTGTGCGGCCGGCACAGCATCCGGATGGCCCGGGCGACGAGCGGGTGGTCGTCGATGAGGAGGATCGTCAAGGCCATGGACGGCACGGCTCCGGTCGGCGGTTGCCGGCCCCCGTAGCGCGACCACGCCACCGCGTCCCGCAAGCGGCGGGCCGGAGGTGTGCGTCCCTGCCTGAACGCTGGTCGCGCGGGACCGTCTTCAGCCTGAAGGCAGCAGCCGCGGCGTGGGCCGCAGCGTGACGAGAGACGCACAGGCCCGCGCACCGGGAGACGCACCGGCCCGAAGCCGGCGCGCCGGACGGCCGCACCCGCCTCCCCGCCCTCAGCGCCGGCGGCGACGCCCCCACAGCCCCACCGGCAACAAGACGAGCAGCGCGGCCGCCGCGCCCGTCTCGTCGTCGCCGCGGCAGCCACAGGCCTTGTCGTCGCCCGCATCGACGGCGGGCGGGCCAGGCTGGGGCTCGAGGGCCAAGGTCGCGTTGCCGGTGTTCCAGGTGTCGTGGCGCAGCCCGGCCCACTCGGGCGGGACATCGGCCGGGCCATCGGTCTTCCAGGCGAAGAGCCAACCTTCGCGGGTGACGGCCACCACGTCGAGGTAGCCGTCCCCGTCGATGTCTCCCACCGTCGGCGTACCGATGAGCCAGCCGCCCGTGAAGTGCGGGAAGCCCGGCGCGAGGTCCCCCTCGGCGTCCCAAGCGTAGACCATGTAGCCCCCGGAGGCGTAGATGGCCTCCGGCTTGCCGTCCCCGCTCACGTCGGCGATGCTCGCGCCGAGCATGAGCTGGAGGTCCTCCACCTGCTGCGGGAAGCCCGGCAGGAACGGTGCCTTGCCCGTCTCGTCCCCCTTGCCGGACCACGCGCCCAGCGGGTGCTGGTACTCGACGTACTCGGAGAGGAAAAGGCCGACGAGATACTTGTTTCCGGCGCCGCCGAGCAGGAGGTCGTCCACCCCGTCGCCGTCCATGTCGCCAAAAGACGGGTGCGTGACCATCTGGATGAAGGCCGGCAGCTCATTCTCGTTGACGTTGTTGTCCGGACCGTAGTCCTCGGCGTAGTACGGCACGGACAGGTACTCGGTCCCGTCGTGGTTGAGCAGCGGGGTCGTGCCGAGCATCACCGGGTTCATCAGCTCGAGGTCGCCGTTGCCGTCGAGGTCCGCGAAGGAGACGGAGCTCGGATGCCCCTCGCCGATGAGCGGCAGCAGCACGGCCTGGCCAATCAGGCCCATCTCGAGGCGCGGCCAACCGGGAAGCGCGGTCGCGGACTCCAGATCCAGCGCGTGGGTGACCGCGAAGCGCTCGTCCACCGCCTCGTTCGTGCCGACGAACACATCGGCGTCCCCGTCTCCGTCCACATCGCCCACGGCCGGGCTCGAGATGGAGCGGTAGCCGTCGATGCCGCACAGGCTCGGGTGGCAGAGGTCCACCGGGTAGGGCCCCCAGGGCTCGCCGCGGTGATCCACGACGTACAGGCGGCCATCCATCGCCGACGCGATGATCTCCAGGCGCCCGTCGCCGTCGATGTCCCAGAGGGCCGGCGCCCCCATGAAGCCCTGGTCGAAGTTGAACAGCCGCCCCGTCCAATCCGCCTCGTCCCGCCCGAGCGTGCGCACCGGGAAGCCCGGGACCGGTGTTCCGTCCGCGCGAATCGCCTGGATGACGCCGAAGTACGAGGCCACGACGACCTCGGGAGCGCCGTCGCCGTCGAGATCCCCCACCGCCGCGGGCGCGACGATGGCGTCCGGAGACGGCGGAACCGCGCCGCTCTGCAAGGCCGGCGCGCCGAGCGGCGCATCGACCAGCGGCTCCAAGGCGAAGGGCCAGCCGTCGACCGGCGTGCCATCCCCATGGAACGCGTGAACCACGCCGTCCGCCGTGCCGAGGATGACCTCGTAGATGGAGTCGCCGTCCAAATCCGCGAGCACGGGGCCGCTCTCGCCGCTCGCGCCCAGGTAGATCGGAAAGCCGTCGAGCAAGGCCGGGTCCCGGTCGATGAAGAAGCTTTTGCGCGCTTCCGACGTCCGCCCCGCGTCATCCTCGAGGCGCAGCCGCAACGTCACCGCGCCGGCGTGCACCCGCTCGATGCGCGCGAGCAGCGTCTCCTCGGCGGTGGGCCCGGGGATGGGAGACCACGGGATGCGCGTGAGGTCCACCTCGGCGATGGGGCCCGACTGCTCTCCGTTGCCAGTGCCCGTCGCGATCTCCTCCCAGTCCGAGGGCTCGCTGCCGGTGGCGACCTCGAGAACCCAGGAGAACGAGCCCGCACGCAGCCCGCTGAGGCGCGCCTCGACCGGCACCCGCGGCGTCACGCGCGGGTCCACCACATCGAACCAGCGCGGGGCGTCGATCGAGGCCCAAGGCGGAATCGCCCCCGCGGCGGCGGCCTCGACGGCGCGGGCGGCGTTGACGCGCCCGTAGCCGTAGAAGGAGTCCCAGCCCTCCTCCGACGGATACGCGTTGGAGATCGCGCGCTCTTCGGGCGTGAGGTGGATGTCGTCGGCCGTCGTCTTGAGCAGCGCCGACACCTCACCGGCCGTCAGCTCGAAGCCGTTGTCCCGCCCCGCCGACACGATGAGCCCGGCGAGCGCCGCCGTCACGGCCGCCGAGCCGGTCGCGCATGCGTGGCTCGACGCCACGACGTCCATGCGCAACCCGAAGTTGTTGCAGTTCCACGTATTGAAGTACGAGTAGGCGGCCTCGTCGTCGCTGTTGGTGTTGTGCCGGATCGAGTGGACGTAGAGCGCGTCCTCCAGCATCGCCGGCAGGTTGTGGTGGTAGCTGTTCTCGTCGCCGGCGACGGCCGCGATGACCAGCCCCTGGTCGAAGGCGTAGCGGAACGCCGCCCGCGCCATGTCGGGGCTCGTGATGCCCCCCAGCGCGAGGCTCATGCCGCGGGCGCCCTGGTCTGCCGCGTAGGCCACCGCCTCGGCGACGCGGGTGCTGTCGATGATGAAGGCATCCCCCGTGCGGAGCGGGAGCAGCGGGCAGTTGGGGCAGACCCCGATGCTGCCGCCGTTGTCGCCCTCCGCGGCCATCTCGCGCGCCACGCCGTCGCCGTGCTCGCCGTAGCTTGTCTCGAGGCTGTGGTACGGGTCGTTGTCGCGCCCGAAGAAGTCCCAACCGGAGATGTCGTCGGCGTAGCCGTTGCCGTCGTCGTCCACGCCGTCCGAGAACACGGCGATGAGGTCCGACGGGTCCAGCACGCCATCGGCGCGGTCCTGGCCGTCCGAGGGAACCACCCGCGGGTCCGACGCGAAGTCGTCGATGTTGAACATCCCGTCGCCGTTGGCGTCGTGCGCGGCCGCCGGGGCGCCGTCCGCCCCCTGCGGCACCGGGAGCTCGCCCGCGTTGAGATAATACTTCCGAAGCAGATCTCCGCGGGACCAGTCAACCCCAGAGTCCCCCACGGCGAGCAGCACGTCCCAGCGCCCGGCGGTGGTGCGGAAGGCGCGGTCCAGCCAAATGCCGCTGCCGAGCGCGCGCTCGGCCGGACGGATCGTCTCTTCGGAGACGGTCGGGACCCAGGAGATGTGCGCCCAGTCCGCGCCGAGGTCGTCGGGGCAGAGGTCCGGGCGCCCGGCCTCGCCGCACTGCGGGAAGGTGGGCATCGGGAGCGCGGCTTCCGCGGGGGCGAGCAGGAGCAGGGCGAGCAGGCGGACCATCGGCGAGGGCTCCGGGAGAACACCGCGAGTCTATCCGTTCGGCGGCCCGCCCCGCAGCACCCGGCCGTGCACGGCCCGCCGCGCCAGCTCGGTGAGCGCGAGCAACATCGCGCCGGCGAGCCCCGCCGCGGCCGCACCGGCGCCCCACCCCGCAGCGCCCAGCGCGCCCGCTTCGCCCCACCAGCCGAGCCCAAGGGCCCAGCCGAGCGGCCGACGCTGGCGGGGCTCGATCGCGGCCCAGAGCGCCACCGCCGCGTTCAGCAGCGCGAACCCCACCGAGGCCGGGTGGGCGACCGCGACCGCCACCCCGCCCCCCGCGAGGGCGACCACCGCCCCCGCCCAGGCCCGCTCGACCAGCACCAGCGATCGCATGGGGGACGGTTATTCTGGCGACGGCAAGAGAGGTGTCCGATGCGCTTCGAGCTGCGCCACGCGCTACCGCGTTCTCCAGAGGTCGCATGGGCGGCCATGTTTGGCGCCAAATACGAGGCCGCGGTCTCCGCGGCGAGCGCGCTGGACCGCGAGGTGCTCGATGAAGGCCCGCGCGGCGCCCTGTTCTTCCGCCGCTCGCGGATCCGGTCGGCGCGCAAGCTTCCCGGCGCGATTGCCGCCGCAATCGGGCAAGACCAGCTGACCTACGTCCTCGAAGAGACGCGCAACGACGCCGGCTTCACGCTCGACTGGCGCGTCATCCCGGCGGTGATGTCCGACAAGGTGAAGGCCGCGGGCACCTACGCCCTCGTGCCGGCGGCCGGCGGTTGTGAAAGGTTGGTCAGGGGCGAAATCGTCGTGTCGATCCCGCTCCTCGGAGGCAAAATCGAGAAGGGCATCGGCGACGAGCTGCAAGCCTCCTACGAACGCTCCGCGGAGTTCGCCCGCAACTGGCTGTTGGAGAACACATGATCGGCGGCTGGATGCTCATCCTCGCGGCGCTGCCCGGCGCGCGCGCCGGCTACGGAGACGTGGACGCTGACGGCTTCCCGAGCTGGGAAGACCGCGAGCTTCACCTCTGGACGAACGCTTTTCGCATGGACCCGGAGCACTTCGAGGAGCAGGTGGGCTGCTGGGACGAGTTCGAGCCCTCGGAAAAAACGCCGAAGGCCCCTCTCGGCTACGACCGCACGCTCAACGAAGCCGGGCGCTTCCACTCGCAGGACATGGCGGACAACGAGCACTTCGCCCACGAGTCCTCCGACGGCACCTCCTTCGGGGAGCGCCTCTCCCGCTTCTACGACAGCGGGTTCATCGGCGAAAACATCGCCTGGGGCTACCCGACCTCCTTCGATGCGATGCTGGGGTGGATGTGCTCGGCCGGGCACCGCTCCAACATCATGCTCGCAGACTGGACGGAGCTCGGCACGGGCGTCGTGGGCGTGTACTACACCCAGGACTTCGGCGGCGGCGCGTCGGATACGGCCGGCCCCGTGAAGATGGGCGTGCACGCACCCAAAGCCGCGACGGACGCGGCGGAGTTCCGCGTGGACTTCGTGGACGCAGACCCGCCCGCCCGCATCGAGGTGGTGGTGGACGGCGAGGCGGCGGCGATGGACCTCGTGCTCGGCGCACCCGAGCAAGGCCTGTACGGGGCCGATGTCACGCCCGCGCCCGCGGACTGCCACCGCTACTACTTCCGCTGGGAGACCGCGAAGGGCACCTCCGGCGTCTTCCCCGAAGGCGGCTCCTACCTGTACGGGGAGGCCTGCGACAACCCCCTGATGTTCGAGCCCCTCCAGGACGGCGCAGACGGCGGCGGAGACGACGGGCTGCCGTCGGACTGGGATGTCGACGAAGACGGCGACGGCGCGGTGGACCCGGGCGCCGTGAAGCTGGTCGGGTGCGCGGTGGCGCCGGGGGCCGGCTTCGCCGGGGGCCTCGCGTCGTTGGCGGGGCTCGTTCTTCGCCGCCGCCGCCGCTGACCGCCGCGCCGGGACGGGATACACCCCTCGCCCCCTCCGCGGGCTTCCCGGCCCGCGCTCCCGCCCCGCCGGTGCCCCATGACTCCGCTCTTCGCGTTGCTGCTCTCCGTCTGGTCGCCCCTCGCCGATGCCAAGGACCTCCGCAACCGCATCGGGGTCGGCGTCAACACCACCCTCGGCGGGCCCACGGCGCCGCCTGCGCTGTCGGTGCGCTACGGGTTGCCCGCGCCCAAGCCCGTGCTCAACATCCAGGTCGAGGGGGTCGCCGGGTTCTCGGCCCAGAACGGCGTCGCGAGCGCGGTCGCCGGCGGGCGCCTGCTCTACGGCGTCGTGGCAGAGGACAACCTCAACGTGTCGGTCGGCGCGGGCGCCGCCTACGTGAGCGCCGCCGGCCAGGGGGCCGTCCGGTTGCAGCCGGCCGCGCAGGTGGACTTCTTCCTGTTCGGCCTCGAAAACCTGGGTCTGTTCGGGGGCGTCGGCCTCAACCTCGACGTGGGCAGCACGGGCGGGGCCGGCACCGCCGGGGCCGCGCTCGGCGGCTTGCACTACTGGTTCTGATGCCCCCCGGCGCCGTGCCAGCCTGGGCCCGCGCCGCGCTCGCCGGCGCGCTGGTCGCGCTGGGGCTGGCGGTCGGCCCATCGGCGCGCGCCGCCTCGTTCGACCCGGCCTACACGTGGCGCACCCTGCACACGCCGCACTTCCGCGTCACCTTCCACGGGGGCGAGGAGGCGTTGGCCGAGGAGGCCGCGCGCATCGCCGAGAGCGCATGGGACGTCCTGACGGCCGAGCTGCAGACGGCCCCGCGGCGCCCCATCGAGATGGTCCTGGTGGACCCGACGGACAGCGCCAACGGCTACGCGATGACGCTCCCGGTCAACACCATCGTCATCTTCGTCACGGCCCCCACCGAGGACGGCACGCTCTCCGACTACGATGACTGGCTCGAAATCCTCATCCGGCATGAGCTGACGCACATCCTCCACCTGGACATGGTCGGCGGGCTGCCGGCCGCGCTGCGGGTGCCCTTCGGCCGCATCATCTCGGTCAACCAGATCTCCCCGGCGTGGGTGGTCGAGGGGCAGGCCACGTTCCAGGAGACCCGCCACAGCACCACCGGCCGCGGGCGCAGCGCCTACGTCGACATGATGAAGCGAATGGCCTTGGTCGAGGGCCTTTTTCCGCCGCTCGGCAACCTCGACGGCTTCCAGACCACGCCGCCCGGAGGCAACCTGCGCTACCTCTGGGGGCAGGACTTCCAGCAGTTCATCGCCGACACGCACGGCGAGCAGGTCTGGACGGACTTCGTCCACCGCTACGCCCAGGGCATCCCGTACCTGCTCCCGGCCAAGAAAGCCCTCGGAGACCGACTCCCCGCGCTCTACGCGGAGTGGCGCGCCGCGTCCGAGGCCCGGTGGTCCGCCGAGGCCGACGCCCTGCGCGCGGCGGGCCTGACCACGCCCGAGTTCCTCACCGACGCCGGTGACACCTGCCTCGCCCCTTCGTTTTCGCCAGACGGCGCGCGCCTCGCCTGGTCCTGCTCCGACCTTCGCTCCGGCACCAGCATCGTGCTCGCGGACGGCGACGGCAAGAACGCCCGCGACATCCTCCCCGGCCGCTTCGCCACGGATCTGTCCTGGCGGCCGGACGGCGAGGCCTTCGTCTACGGCGCGCTTCACATCGTCAACCAGCTCAACACCTGGTCAGACCTCTACCTCTACACGCTGGACGGCGGCGTGGAGCCGCTCACCAACGCAGCGCGGGCGCGGCACGCCGCCTTCTCGCCCGATGGCCGGGACCTCGTGGCCGTCACGAACAGCGTCCAGGAGAACACCCTCGTCCGCTTCACCGTGGACCGCGCGCAGGCGACCTTGCTCCCCGGTGCCGGCCACCGCCAGATCAGCACGCCCCGCT
The DNA here is from genome assembly GCA_040373935.1 of Alphaproteobacteria bacterium. GTDB lineage: Bacteria > Myxococcota_A > UBA796 > UBA796 > UBA2385 > JBEIVK01. Next base: position 623 of record JBEIVK010000057.1, on the reverse strand, counting down.
TCTCGCCGGATGGCCGCTGGCTGGTGGCGTCGATGTGGCAGGAGGGGCGCCGGGACCTCTGGCTCCTCACGCGCGACGGCCAGCCCGCGCGGCAGGTGACGCACGACACCGCCGTGGACATCGACCCCGTGTTCTCGCCCGATGGGCGGACGCTCTACTTCTCGAGCGACCGGTCCGGCGTCTTCAACCTCTACGCCTTGGACCTGGAGAGTGAGCAACTGTTCCAGGTGACGAACGTGCTCGGCGGCGCGTTCGCGCCCACGCTGCGCGCCGACGGCGGCGCCCTGGTCTACGAGTCCTACGAGACGCGCGGCAGCCGCATCGCCCGCATTCCGGTGGACCGCAGCGCGTGGCAGCCCCGCGGCACCCTCGCGGCGCCGCTCGGCGGGCCGGCCCTGCCCCTCGCCGCCGCGCTTCCCGGCCCCGACTTCGTGCCCCGCGCCGCCGCCGCGCCCAAGCCTCCCCCGCCGACCGATCGCGCCAAACGCCAGGAGCGCCGGGCCAAGCGCGCCGAGGCACGAGAAGCCCGGCGCAGCCCGCGTCCGACTCCGAGTCGGCTGCCAGCCCGAGTGCCGGGTCACGGTGGGTGCGCCCCAGGCCCCCCTGAGGCGGCTCAGTGATGA
>JBEIVK010000626.1:0-2825 GCA_040373935.1 Alphaproteobacteria bacterium | reverse complement strand
GCGGTCGGAGGCCGTCAGGGCGTCGAAGATGTCGGCGATGCTGATGATCTGCGCGCCGAGCGGGATGTCCTCGCCGCGAATGCCCAGCGGATAGCCCGTGCCATCGAGCTTTTCGTGGTGGGCGTAGGCCAAGTCCGGGATACGGGCGAGCTCCGACGTCCACGGGATGCGCCGCAGGAACTCGTAGGAGTGCGTGACGTGGCGCTCGATCTCGCGGCGCTCGCCCTCGTCGAGCGTGCCGTAGGGGATGCAGAGGCGGTGGATGTCGCGGAGGTCCAGCACGGGCTCTCCCGAGCGCGGCACCACCCAGTCCTCGCGGATGCGGAGGAGGTCGAGGCGGTCCGCGTCGGTCGGGCGCGTGGCGGCCCGCGTCAGGCGGCGGACGATGCCGAGGTCTCGGTGGAGGCGCGCGAGGGCGGCCTGTGCGTGGCCGGCGCTCACCTCTCCGCGGGCGGCGTCCAACTCGATGTGCAGGCCCACCCGCTCGAAGCGAGACTCGATGGCCGCGAGCTCCCATGCGTAGAGCTTCTCGCCTTTGAGCAGCACATCCTCACGGACCCCGACCTTGCCGAAGTCATGGAGCATCGCCGCGTAGCCCAGCTCCGTGATGTCCTGCTCGGAGAAGGTGATGCCGTCGAAGGGCGGCAGCGCGCTCGCGGAGATGGCGCGGGCCAGGGCGGTGGCGAGGGCGGCGACGCGGTGGCTGTGGCCGGCCGTGGATGGGTCTCGGGACTCGACGGCGGCGATGGCGGCGTTGACGAAGCCGTCGAACAGGCGCCGGATCTCCCGGAACAGCCGGTGGTTCGAGATCGCCACCGCCGCCTGGGAGGCGATGGAGCCGGCGATGTCGGCTGCGCGGGCCGGGAAGGCCTGCGGCTCGCCCTCCACCGCCTCGGGGGGCGTGTGGTTGACCAGCGCCAGGACGCCGATGACGGCGCCGTCGCGGTCCTTCATGGGGACGAGCAGCATCGAGCGGGTGCGGTAGCCGCTCTCGTGGTCAAAGGAGAGGTCGGGACGAAAGGGCGCGTCGGCCGGGAGCGCGGCCACGTCGTCCAGCTGGAGCGGCTCGCCCCGCAAGGCGACGGCACCGGCGAGGCTGCGGTCGTCGATGGGCAGCTCGGCGCGCGCCACCCGGAAGGGCAGCGTGTCGTTTTGGCTGCACACGAAGTGCAAGCGCCCGTCCTCTACGAGGTAGATCGACCCGGCGTCTGCCGCGAGGATGGCCCGGGCTTGACTGAGCACCGTGTCCAGCAGCGAGGACAGGCGCGTCTCGCCGGAGAGGGCGTAGCCGATCTCGTTGAGGGTGGTGATGGTCGACCGCTCGGCCTCCACCTGCTGCGCGAGCGCCTCCCGCTCCACCAGGTTGTGCAGGGTGCGCCGCAGGCGGGCGCGCACCTGCTCGGGCGGGACCACGTCGTAGCAGTCGAGCTCCAGGCGAGGCGAAATCGCGATGACCCGCGGGCCGAGGCGGCCCTCGGCGAGGACGCGCGTGAGATCCGCCACGACGATGCGGCCCTCGAGGTCCCCGGGGCGGTGCACGTCCACACGCACGAAGTCTGCCCCGGCCTCGCGCGCCGCCTCGCGCACCAGCGGGAGGTAGGTGCTCGATGAGGGGACGAGGGTGACCTCGACGCGACGATGGGCGGGGCCGGACATCGGGAGCAATCGTACCCTGAAATGCGCGGGGGCGTCAGGGCGGCGCGGCGGGCCTCCCGGACACCGTCTGACCGGGACCGCGGCGCGCCGGCGCGCTAAGGGGGGCGGTCGGAGGCGTCATGGGCGAACGCGGTGTGGCGGTGGTGCTGGCGGCGGGGCTCGGCACCCGCATGCGCTCCTCGTTGGCGAAGGTCCTGCATCCGTTGTTGGGGCGGCCGATGGTCCACTTCCCGGTCCAGGCTGCGCAGGACGCCGGGCTGGACGTCATCCTCGTCGTTCACCACCAGGAAGACGCCGTGCGGGCCGCCTTCGCGGGCCAGCCCGGCGTCTCCTTCGCCCGCCAGGAGGCGCCGCGTGGCACGGGGGACGCCGTGCGCTCGGCGCTGGAGCAGCTCCCCGCCCAAGGCGTCGTGGTGGTCACCTGCGGCGATGCCCCGCTTCTGCGGGCCGAGACGCTCCGGGCGCTCTTGGCGGCGCACGGCGACGCCCTCTGCACCGTCGTCACCGCGCACCTTCCCGACGCTGGCAGCTACGGCCGGGTCGTGCGCGGCCCGGACGGCCACCCCGCCCGCATCGTGGAGGCAGCCGAGGCCACGGCCGCCGAGCGCGCCATCGGCGAGATCAACACCGGGCTGTACGCCTTCGACGCCGCGTTCTTGCGGGCCCTCCTGCCGGGGCTGGCGCCCCATCCTCCCAAGGGCGAGCTCGACCTCACCGACGCGGTCGCCACCGCCGCCGCGCGGGGCGGGGCGCGGGCGTTCGTTCACACGGATGTGGACGAGTTGATGGGCGTGAACGACCGCCTGGCGCTCGGCGCGGCGCGCGCGGTCTTGCAAGCGCGGGTGCTCGCCCACCACGCCCTGGCGGGCGTCACCTTCGAGTCTCCGGCCACCACGCTCTGCGAAGTGGGCGTGGAGATCGCCCCAGACGCCGTGATCGAGCCGAACGTCGTCCTGCGCGGGCGCACGCGGGTGGGCGCCGGGGCGCGGGTGGGCGCCGGGTCGGTGGTCGTGGACGCCACGCTGGCGGAAGGCGCCGAGGTTCTGCCGCTCTCGCACGTCGAGGGGGCCGAGGTCGGCCCGGCGGCGCACGCGGGCCCCTTCGCCCGCCTCCGGCCGGGGGCCCGCCTGGAGCGGGGCGCCAAGGTGGGCAACTTCGTCGAGATCAAG
>JBEIVK010000839.1:0-1911 GCA_040373935.1 Alphaproteobacteria bacterium | reverse complement strand
CGGGCGGCCGTCGCCGCCGAGCGCGAACAGGTCGACCAGCGCGTCTGCTTGTGCGCCGGGGCCACGCGGGCGCGCGACGGCGAGCAGGCTGGCGCGCGGGGGCGCGCCCAACACGAGCGGGGGAGACCTGTTGGTTGCCGGCGCGGTCTTCGAGGACCAGCTCGCCTTGCTGCTCGCCGGGGCGCAGCTCGACCGCCAGGGCGGCCTCTCCGGCGGCATCGGCCACCACCGGGCCCGCCGTGCGGCCGCCGACCCGCACGCTCACCGCGGTGCCCGGCTCCGTCCGCACCGGCACGCGCACCCGCGCCCGCACCGACACCACGGAGAAAGCGGCGGGGCCGGTGGGATCCGACGGGTCGCGGGCGCCGATCGGCACGGCCCGTGGGAAGGGATCCGGCCCGGGCCGGAACACCGAAACCCCTGCCCCAGCGTCCGGCTCGAAGCGCCCCTCCGGCGCGAAGTACACGGCGTCTGCGCCGGCCGGCCCGCGCGCCGGCCCGACCGCGACCGACCCGCCGATGGCCGTGCTGGCACGCGCCGCGAGCTCCAGCGCCGGCGCCGCGTCGGCGCGCAAGGGCACCTCCACGGACAAGCCCGCGCCGTCCCCAACCCGCAGCGGCCCGCTCCCGGGCGCAGCGCGCAGGCGAAAGGCCGCCCGACCATTCGGGGCCGGGAGCACCCGGCCGTCGATGGACCCACCCTCCACCGCGAGCGCGGGCACACCCTCCCCGGCGCCGCCGTCCCACAGCGCAGGGACCGCCTGGCCCGGCAGCGGAGGCCCTTCGGGCAGCAGCAGGCCCGGCTCGGCCCCCCGCGCGCCCGCCGGCGCGAGCGCGAGCAGGCCGCCCAGCGCGAGGGCCGCGCGCCTCAGGGGCCCCACCCGACCGAGACCTGGCGGGCGGCCGGGGCATCGCGGTCGCGCTGGAGGGTCCCGGAGGCCTCCTGGCGTGCGCCGAGCGGGTCTTCGGCCACGACGGAGACCGGCACGCTGTCCGCCTCCAGCGGCAGCACCAGGACGAACCGCCCATCCGCAGAGGCGACCACCCCGGGCCCGGCGCCGGCGCGCACGCGGGCGAAGGGGGCGGTGCGGCCCTCCACCCGGGCGGTGGGCTCCCGCGTGGGCGCCGGCCAAGCGACCTCGAGCAACAAGGGGCCGGCGGCGCGCACCCCGGGCTCGCCCGGCGCAGCCCGCAAGACCTCGCCCGGCGCCAGCGCCTCCACGCCGGACACCCCCTCGATGGCCACGCGCCCGGCCTCCGCGGCGACCATCATGCCGCCCAGCGCGTCGACGCCGACGGTGAAGGCGCCATCGCTCGACATCGCCGCCCGCCCCCGGCTGCTCACGCCGAGGCGCGCCCCGCCGGGCCCGACGCGGGCCGACACGCGCCCCTCGTCCAGCTCCACTTGCACGGCGGCCGCATCGACCTCCAGCACGCGGACGGTGGTGCCGCCGTCCAGCACGAGGCGGCCTTCGTCTCCCACGGCCAACTCGACGGCGCCGCGGGCGTCCACCCGCACGATGTCGCGCGAGCCCAGCGGGTCTCCGGGCGCTAGGGCGCGCGGCACCCCTCCGTCGGCGCGCTCGACCGCCGCGCCCCGGGCCGTGCGCACGGCGAGGGCCGGCGCGGCGTCTCCGCCGAACAGCAGGACCCACCCCAGCCAGCCGAGCAGCAGCACGGCCGTCACGGCGAGGAGAAGCTGCGCGGGCAGGCGCATGGTCAGCCCTCCGGGACCGGGAGGTGCAGCAGCCAGTCGGCGGGGGCAGGCGGCGCGTCGAGGGAGGCGCCGAGATCTGCCAGGGCCCGCCGGGCGGCCCACAGCGGCACGGAGGCCGCCCGCGCGTCGTCGGTGTCTGCGATGGTGGGGCCGTCGAGCGCCAAGCGCAGCCCGCCACCCGGCGCCGCGGTGAGG
>JBEIVK010000764.1:0-2201 GCA_040373935.1 Alphaproteobacteria bacterium | reverse complement strand
GCCGAGGCCGTGGCCGCGGCCGCGCCCCCCGCCGCGCCGCCGGTCCCCGCGGTCTCCGAAGCCGACGTCCGCCGCCGCGCCTACGCCCTCTGGCAAGCCCACGGCGGCCGCGCCGTCGACAACTGGCTCCGCGCCGAGGCGGAGCTGCGCGCCGCCGCCGCCGCGTCTGCCGCGCCCCCCGCCCCGTAGCCGTGCCGGCGCCTCCCCGGCACACGCTCGACCAGCTCGTCGTCTTCGAGGCCATCGCCGAGGCCGGCAGCTTCAGCGCCGCCGCCCGCGCCCTCCACCGCGTGCCCTCCGCCGTCAGCTACGCCGTCGCTGGCCTCGAAGATGCCCTCGGCGTCGTCCTCTTCGACCGCGCGCACCAGAAGGCGGTCCTCACGCCGGCCGGTCGCCGCCTGCTCGCCAGCGCCCGCGCCCTCCTCGAGAGCGCCCGCCGCCTCGACGCCCTCGGCCTCTCCCTCTCGGGCGGCGTCGAGCCCACGGTCCACGTCATCGCCGACGGCGCCCTGCCGATGGGCCCCGTCATCGAGGCGCTCGGCCGCTTCACCGCGCTCGGCCTCCCCACGCGCGTCCGCTTCGACGTCGAGTTCCAGCAGGGCACCATCGACGCCTTCCTCGCGCGCCGCGCCGACCTCGTCCTCGCGCTGGACCTCGACGGCGCCGGCCCCGTGCGCGATGTCCCCCTCCCGCCCCTCGACATGGTCCTGGTCGCCGCCGCCGGGCACCCGCTGGTCGCCGCCGGCCCCGTGGACCGCGCGGCCCTCCACGCCCACATCGAGCTCGTCGTCCGCGACTCCGCCCTCCGCTTCCGCGAGGCCCCCCGCGAGCCCTGGTTCGGCACCGCCCACGCCGTCCACCTCGGCGACTTCCCGGCCAAGCGGCTCGCCCTCCTCGCCGGCCTCGGGTTCGGCTGGATGCCGCTGCACCTCGTCGCGGACGACCTCGCCGCCCGCGCCCTCGCCGTCGTCCCCCTCGTCGAGGGCGACCGCTGGACCTACCGCCCCAGCCTCGCCCACCGCGCCGACGCCCCGCCTGGCCCCGCCGCCGCGCGCCTCCACGCCCTGCTCGTCGAGGCCTTCGCCGTGTTTGTCGCCCCGGACCCCGCGCCCGCGCGCGCCCCTGGCGGCCATCAAAAAATCTGAACGCCGCCTTCAAAACCTTTCGCTTTCCTCGATGGCTGCCCGGTGGCACGATGTGGACACCCGGAGTGCCCATGCGCCGCCTGATCCCCGCCGCGTTCCTCGCCGCCTGCACCGACTACAACGTCGGCACGCTCAAGGATCCGAACGCCATCACCGACACCGGCGCGCCGCCCGTCGAAGAGGACCCTCGCCCCGACGACACCGGCGCGACGGAGGAGGTGGACCCGGAGGACACCGGCGCCACCGGCAGCGACGACGGCGGTGGCGATGGCGGCGGCGACGACGGCGCCTCCACCGACACCGGCGACTCCGGCGAGCCGGACCCGGAAGACGACCCGGCCCCCGCCGACGACTGCGCCGACACCGAGGACCTCATCTACCTGCTCGACCAGGACGAGAACGCCCTCTACCTGTTCGACCCGTCCACCGCCGCGCTCACGCCCCTTGGCACCTTCGAGTGCGACCCGTGGACCGTTCCCAGCTCCATGGCGGTCTCCCGCGACGGCATCGCCTACATCCGGCACTCCGACGACAGCCTCTGGGCGCTGGACCTCGCCACCTTCTCCTGCAGCCCCACCGGCTACGCCCCCGGCAGCTTCGGCGGCTTCGGCATGGGCTACGCCACCGACACCGCCGGCACCTGGCGCGAGACGCTGTACCTCGCCAACCGCAGCGCCCTCGCCACCCTCGACACCAGCTCCTTCGCGCGCAGCCCCGTCGGCGGCCTCCCCTCCCAGTCCGAGCTCACCGGCAACGCCGCCGGCGAGCTGTGGGGCGTCTTCCCGCTCGAGAGCCCCGCCCGCGTCCGCCGCCTCGACCCGTCCTCCGGCGCCGCCCTCGAGACCCGCTCCCTCTCCGGCTTCCCCGACCCGGCGGACATCGACACCTTCGCGTTCGCCGCCTGGAACGGCGACCTCTACATCTTCGTCCGCACCTTCCTGCACAGCGGCGTGGGCGCGGTCACCGAGTCCGACGTCATGCTGGCCCACACGAACGAGGCGGTCATCATCGCCTTCAACGTGCGGCCGGACGCGCAGGCCCGGAAGATCATGGATG
>JBEIVK010000206.1:0-6454 GCA_040373935.1 Alphaproteobacteria bacterium | reverse complement strand
GGGTCGGCGGGTGGCGCGGCTGGGTGGGCCTTCCCGTGCGGCTGGCGCGTGCGGCGCTGCTGCTGCCCTTGGAGCTGGCCGCCGACGCCTTCACGCTGGCCATGCTGGGGGGCGCCCGGCCTTTGGTGCGCTTTCTCCGGTCGGGCGGGGGGCGCGGGGCGCGCCTCATCTTCGGCGTGGCCGACGCCTTCTCCCGGCGCTACGAGCGGGCGGCGGCCGGGTACGAGTCCCTGATGCAACGGGCGGTCCGTCGGCCGGGCGCCATCCTCGGTGCCGCGACGCTGGCGCTCGTCGTCACCTTGCCGCTCGCCCCGATGCTGGGTCAAACCCTCATCCCCGAGCTGCACCAGGGGCGCTTCGTCGTCGAGATGGCCCTGCCCGTCGGCACCACCCTCTCGCGTACGGCCGATGTCTCCCGGTCGGTCGAGCGCGCCGTCAAGGCCCTGCCCTCGGTGGCCCACGTGCACGCCCTGGTCGGCACCGAGCGCGACGCCGACTCCCGGGCCGACGAGGGCGAGCACACCGTTCGCCTCGCTGTCGAGCTGCGCCCACCGGCGGAGACGTCGCGGCTGCCGAGGACGCCGCGATGGTCGAGGTGCGAGACGTCGCGGCCGCCGCCTTGCCGGCCGCCGGCCCGGCGGTCGAGCTGCGCCTCACCCGGCCGAGCCTGTTCAGCGTGGCCACGCCAGTCGAAGTCCTCGTCTACGACGGTGATCTCCCGCGGCTTCGCGCGGTGTCGGCGCGGGTGGTCGACGCGCTTCGGGCCGTCCCGGGGCTCACCGATGTCAAGAGCAGCCTCACGGCCGGCTATCCCGAGGTTCAGGTGGTCTACGACCGCGCGCTGCTCGCGCGCCTCGGCCTGGACACCGGCACGGTGGCGCGTCAGGTCCGGGACAAGGTGCTGGGCTCCACGGCCACCCGCCTCTCCCGCGGCGACGGCAAGGTGGACCTGAAGGTCCGCCTCGTGGAGTCGGACCGCCGGGGCCTCGCCGAGCTCGAGCGCATCAACGTCAATCCGCGCGTGACGCCGCCGATCCCGCTCGCCGCCGTCGCGCGCTTCTCGGTGGCCGAGGGGCCCTCCGAGATCCGGCGCATCGACCAGCGGCGCGCGGTCGCGGTCACGGCCAACCTGAGCGGCTTTGACATCGGCGGCGCGGCAGCGGGCATCGCCGCGTCGATGCGCAGCCTCGCGTTGGAGGGCGCGGAGTGGGAGCTGGGCGGCCAGAACCGCGAGATGCAGCGCAGCACGGCGAGCCTGCAGTTGGCGTTGGGCCTCGCCATCTTCCTCGTGTACGTCATCATGGCGGCCACCTTCGAGAGCGTGCTGCACCCGCTCATCATCCTCGTGAGCGTGCCTCTCGCGGTCTTGGGCGTGCTGGTCGGGCTCTTCGTCACGGCGACGCCGGTGAGCGTGGTCGTGCTCATCGGCGCCATCGTGCTCGCGGGTGTGGTCGTCAACAACGCCATCGTGCTGGTGGACACCGTGAACCGCCTGCGCGTCGACGGCATGGCGCGCGACGAGGCGGTCTGGCGGGCCTGCGGCTTGCGCTTGCGCCCCATCCTCATCACGACGCTCACGACGGTGCTCGGGCTGGTGCCGCTGGCCCTGGGCATCGGCGACGGCGCGGAGCTGCAGCAGCCGCTGGCCATTACGGTCATCGCCGGATTGAGCAGCTCCACCCTGCTCACCCTCGCGGTCATCCCTGCGGCCTATCTGTTGGCCACCCGTGCCTTCGAGCGCCCCCCGGCGGCGCCGGCCGCCCCCGCGGAGGGCCCGTGCTGAGCCGCCTGCTGCCGGCCTTCAGCGTCCGCCGCCCCGTGACGGTGATGATGCTGTTCCTCGCGCTGCTCGTGCTGGGCGGGCTCGCGTGGGCGCGCATCCCGGTCGAGCTGATGCCGGGCGGCTTTGTGCTCAACAAGCTGTGGGTGTGGATTCCCTTCGCCGACAGCACCCCGCGGGAGACCGAACAGTCCGTGCTGCGGCCGGTGGAGGAGCAGCTCGCGACGGCCCCGGGCGTGTCCTCGCTCAACGGCCGCGCCAGCAGCGGCAGCGCCCGCGTGCAGCTCGACTTTCACCGCAGCCTGTCGATGGACGAGGCGTACAACGCCGTCGTGGACCGCATGGAGCGGGCGATGGCGGAGCTGCCCGCCGAGATCCGCAACTACTTCATCTGGAAGTTCGACCCGGGAGACGAGCCGGTCATCTGGGCGGGCATCTCCCTGCCCGACGGCACCGAGAACGCCCACGCGCTCGTCAATGACACCATCGCCCGGCGCCTGGAGCGGGTGTCGGGCGTGGGCGAGGTGGACGTCTGGGGGGTGGACCCGAAGCGCGTCTTCATCAACTTCCACCTGGATCGCCTGCTCGCCCACGGGGTGGACCTCGGCGCCGTCGTCGCCACGCTCGGTGGGGACAACTTCCAGCTGGCGAGCGGGCGCATCGTCGAGCGGGGCCAGGTCCGCTACGTGCGCAGCCTCGCCCGCTGGGAGAGCGTGGATGCGCTCGCGGCCACGCCCATCAAGGCCGGCGTCACCTTGGGCGACATCGCGACCTTGGAGTACCGGCTGGACCCGTCGGCCGACATCAACCACATCGACGGCCGGGACGGCGCCGCCCTCGGCATCCGCAAGGAGTCCGGCGCGAACACCGTGGCCGTCACGCGGGCCGTGCGCGAGGCCTTCGCCGAGCTGGAGGCAGATCCGCGGGCCGGCGGCGCCCGCTTCGTCACCTTCTTCGACCAGGGCGAGCTCATCGAGAAGTCGCTGGGCGACCTGCTCTCCTCGGCGTGGACCGGCGGCATCTGCGCCATCATCGTGCTGTACGCCTTCCTGCGGGAGTGGCGCATCACCCTGCTCATCGCGGCCTGCATCCCGTTCACGATGCTCCTCACCGTCACCGTCCTGTACTTCACCGGGCGCTCGCTCAACCTGCTGAGCCTGCTCGGGTTGATGCTGGCCGTCGGCATGGTGGTCGACAACGCCATCGTGGTCGTCGAGTCGATCTACGCGCGGCGGCAGGCGGGCGATGGGGTGGACGAGGCGGCCATCGGGGGCACGGCCGAGGTCAACCTCGCCATCACCTTGTCCACCGCCACGACGATGGTCGTCTTTCTCCCCGTCATCTTGATGAGCGAGGACGCGGACTTCTCGTTCTTCATGGGCGAGCTGGGCATGCCCGTGGTCTGGGCGCTCGGCGCCTCGCTGTTCGTGGCGCTCGTGTTCACCCCGCTGTCGACCCGCTGGATCCTCCAGTCTGGCCGCGGCATCCCGTCGGAGCCGCGCTGGGTCACGGCCCTGTCCACCGGCTTCGCCCGCTCGCTCCGGTGGGTGCTGGACCACCGCCCGGACGCCACCCTCGGCGGCCTCGCGTTCTTGTTCCTGACGCTGGTCGTGCCGGTCAAGAGCGTGGGTTGCCAGGAGGACCCGGGCGGCAACATCGGCGAGTTCACCGTCCGCTTTTCGGTGGACCGCGACGCCACCTACGCCGAGCGCCTCGCCGTCATCCAGACCTTCGAGTCCTGGGTCGACGCCCACCGCGACGCCTGGGGCGTGGAGACGAGCCGCGCCGAGCTGAACGCGAGCGCCACGACGGGCCGGGTCTACGTCTACCTCCGCGAAGCGCGGGCCGAGGGCCAGCCCTCCCGCGAGGACGTCATCGACCTCGCGGTGGACACCCTCCCGCAAGTCCCGGGGGTGGACGCCCAGATCCAGGGCGCCTCGCGCGAGCAGGACGACTCCCGGCGCGTCACCGTCGCCCTCCGGGGGGAGGACACCGGCACCTTGGAGTCCATCGGCGTCGAGCTGCGGCGCCTGCTCAAGGGCGTGCCGGGCGTGCTCGCCGTCTACGCAGACCTCGAAGAGGGCGCGGGAGAGGAGCTTCGGCTGCGGGTCAACCGGGACGCCCTGGCCCGCAGCGGCGCGTCCGCCACCACGGTTGGGCGCACCGTCGGGTTTGCGTTGCGCGGGGCCCAGCTCCCGGACTTCCAGGACGGCGGCGAAGAGATCGAGGTCTGGGGCCGCTTCCGGCTGGAAGACCGCGCGGACCTCCCCACCTTGCTCGACTTCCCGATGGCCGGCGCCACCGGCTCGGTGCCCTTGCGGGCGCTCGTCGAGCCCGAGGTCGCCCCGGGATTTGGCTCGATAAATCGGCAAGATCGCATCACCCTGTACCCGCTCACCCTGGAGCTCGCGCCCGACGCAGACCCGGGGGCGGTCGCCGCCGGCGTGTCGGCCGCGCTGGAGTCCGTGACGCTCCCGGACGGCTACACCGCCGAGGTCGGCGGGGGCTGGATGCCCGACATCGGGGAGGACGAGGCGCGCACGATGGCGCTGCTGCTCTCGGTGTGCTTCGTGTTCCTGCTGATGGGCGTGTTGTTCGAGAGCTTCGTCCTTCCGCTCTCCATCCTGACGTCCATCCCGCTCGCCTTCCTCGGCGTCTACTGGGCGCTCTACCTCACCCGCACGCCGCTCACGGTCATGGGTGGGGTCGGGCTCGTCATCCTCGTCGGCGTCGTCGTCAACAACGGCATCGTGCTCGTCGATGTGGTGACGCGCTTGCGCAACGAGGGCCTGAGCCGCACCGACGCGCTGGTCGAGGCCGGCCGGTCCCGGCTGCGCCCCATCCTGATGACGGCGCTCACCACGATCTTCGGCGTCATTCCCATGGCGGTGGGCAGCAGCACCTTCGTCGGCATACCGTATGCGCCGCTCGGGCGCGTCGTCGCCGGGGGCATGGTCACCGGGACGGTCCTCACGCTGTTCGTGGTCCCATTCATGTATTCCATCCTTGATGATCTGCGGGGCTCCGCCCTGCGCTGGCTGGGGGCCGTCGCGGGTCGCCCGGCCTCGGGAGTCGCCCGTTGATGCTCCCCCTCCTCATCGGCGCCGCCCTCGCCCCCCTGGCCGCCGCCGCCGAGCCCCTGGCCCTCGCCTACGACGTCGCGCTGCAGCGCGCCCTCGACGGCAACCCCGCCGCCCTCGGCGCCAGCGCCGACTTGCGCCGTGCCGACGGCGCCCTGCTCGCCGCCCGCGCCGTGTTCGACCCGCAGCTCGTCGCCAACGCCGACCGCGCGGTGGAGACCCGCGAGAACCTCGCCGTCGGCGGCGCCGTCGCCGAGACCGACTCTCTGCGCACCAACGGCGGGGCCACGCTCAGCAGCTTCTTGCCCACCGGCACCACCGCGGCGCTCTCGTTCCTCTCCAGCCAGAACCGCACGCTCTACGCGTTCGCCGACGCCGAGGAGGAGGCGTTGTTTCGCCAGTTGGGCCTGGTGAACGAAAACCCGTTCTTCTTCACCAACCTCAGCGTCTCCCTCAGCCAGTCGCTGCTCCAGGGGCACCGCATGGCGTGGAACCTCCGCGGCGTGCGGCAGGCCACGCGCAGCCGCGATGCCGCCGCCCTCGTCACCCGCCAGCAGCAGCAGCAGGCCCTCGCCGAGACGGCGGGCGCCTACTGGTCCTTGTGGACCCAGCTCCGCCTCGTCGACATCGCGCGCCAATCGCTGAACGTCGCCCTCGAAGAGCAAAAGATCACCACGGTGCGCGTCGAGCAAGGCGTGCTCGCCTCGGTCGAGCGCAGCCGCGTGGACGCCGCCGTGGTCCAGGCCCGCAGCGCGCTGCTCGACGCCGAAAACGCCTCCCGCGCCGCCGCGGATGCCTTGCTCGTCGCCATCGGCGAAGAGCCGGGCCGCGAGGTCCAGCTCCTCACGCCCCCGGCCGAGCTCGCCCCCGTCACCCTCGACGCCGACGCCCTCGTCGCCGTGGCCGTTCAGGGCAACCCCCAGGCCGAGGCCCTGCGCCTCGCGTTGGACCACTCCAACCGCGACTTCGCCGATGCCCGCCACGCGCTGCTCCCCGAGCTGTCCGGGCGCGTGTCCTACGGCATCAACGGCTTCGAACAGGGCGATCGCACGGCCGCCATCGCCGAGATGTTCGAGGGCCAGCTCAACTCCTGGTCCGTCGGCGCCGACTTGAGCGTCCCGCTGTTCAACCGGGCAGACCGCGGCTCCCTCGACGCCGCGCGCGCCGCCGCCCAGCGCGCCGAGATCGACCTCCGCGCCTTCGAGCGCACCCTCGGCCAGCAGGTGCGCGCCCAGGTCCGCACCCTCGAGAGCGCCCGTTTGCGCGTCGATCTCGCCGCCGCCAACCTCCGCCTCGCCGAAGACACCCTCGCCGCCGAGCGCGCGCTCGCCGAGGCCGGCCGCAGCCTGCCGCGCGACGTCCTCGCCGCCATGCGCGGCCTGGACGACGCCAAGGTCGCCCTGGAGCGCGCCCGCGCCGACTGGCAGTCTGCCATCGTCGCGTTGGAGCAGCTCAAGGGCACGTTGTAGGGCGCGGGGTGGGCGGCCCGCCGGCCGGCCGGCCGGCGGCGGCGCTCCGCCCCGGTCGGCGCGCCCGCGCCACCGTGGGGCCCCTACGGGCCCCCCCGCCCGGACCGGAGCGGCGGGGGGTGGGG
>JBEIVK010000201.1:0-6657 GCA_040373935.1 Alphaproteobacteria bacterium | reverse complement strand
GTCAAAGTGCATGGGCTACAGGCCGGGCGAAAGGGAGGGATGCGGAGCAGCGCCCGGCGGCGGAGGGCCACCTCCGGGCGGCGGAGGGCCACCTCCGGGCGGCGGAGGACCACCTCCGGGCGGCGGAGCGCCACCTCCGGGCGGCGGAGCGCCACCTCCGGGCGGCGGAGGGCCACCTCCGGGCGGCGGAGCGCCACCTCCGGGCGGCCGTGGGCCCGCCGCGTGGTTGGCGGACGCGTTGCCCAAGGCGGCGAGGGCGCGGAGGTCTTCGTCGGCCGTGCGGGGGCGGAGGGGCGGCACGGGCCGCGGGGTCTCCAGGAACTGGGCCAGCGTATGGGCAAGCACCCGGCCCAAGTCGGCGTGACCGGCGGCGGAGAGGTGGATGTCGTCCACGAACAGGTGATCGGCCGGGACAGGGACCGCGCGGGTCTGGGTGAGCAAGCGCGGGGCGTCCATCAGGGCGATGTGATCCCAGCGGCCGGCGAGCTCCCGCATCTGCTCTTTGGCCGAGAAGGGAGCGCGGAGGCCGATGCGGTCTTGGTCGCGGGCCTCGCGCAAGGCCGCGGCGGCGGCATCCGGATCCGTAGAAGCCAAGTCCAAGGCGGAGAAAAAGCGCTCACGCGGGCAAGGCGGCGATGTGCAGGCCTGCCCCACCGGCGGCCGGGTGACGCGGCTCGCCGGCACCGCGAGCACGAGGCGCACCCCGGCGCGGGCCGTGGCCCAGGCGACCCAAGCGTGATTGCGCCGTAGGTTTTCGTGGGCCGCTGCCCACTCGGCGTCCGTGAGCGGGGGGAGCTCTCCCGTCGGGTGCTTCACGCGCACCGCGCCCTGGACGGGCCGCAGGCCGCGCGAGAGCATCGCGTAGAGGGATGACGCTTCCAGCCAGGACTGGAGGTGGGCGGCCGCGCCGGCGCCCGCAGTACCATAGCGGTGTTGGAAGCGGGCGTTTCCGAAGTCGTTGTGGCCATCGTAGAGCACGAGCACATCCAGGGTGCCCGTGGCGAGCAGCTCGCGGGTGAGCCCCACGATGTCGAAGGAGTCGAGGCCTGGGGTGCCTGCGTTGGCGATGGGGAGACCGGTGACGCGGGCCGCGACCGCGGGCCACTCGCGGTCCATGTTCACGCCCGGAGTGCCGCCGTGCACGGTGGACCCGCCGATGACGACGACCCTCGGCGGCCCCCGCTCGTCGCGCGAGAGGGGGAGAATGGGCGCGCCGGACGGGCTCTCCTGGTAGGCGGGGTACCAGCCTTGCTCGGTGCGGCGGAGGTAGGCGTCGTGCTCGTCGATGGCGCGGTGGACCCGCACCGGCGGGGGCGGCGGGCCGAACAGGGCGCGAGAAAGCACCTCGGCGCCCGAAAAAAACGAGAGAAAGGCCATCAGAGCGAAAATCAGTCGGCGCCGCACCGCCCCAGGATAGCCCCGGACCCCGGTGGGCGTCGAGGGGGACTGGCGAGGCATGATGGGTTCCTGAAGACGCGGCGCGGGGCGCGGCGCCGCCGGGATGCCCGCCGGGGGCGCAGGCGACGCGGCCGGGTGCAGCGGCGGACCGGCCCGCGTCATTCCTCGGCGCCTCCGGCGCCGTGGGCGTCGAACCACAGCGCGTGGACCCGCCCGGCCTCGGGAAGAACGAGCAGCAGACCATGGCCGGGAAAAAAGCGCCCGTACTCCAGAAGTTGCCGGCGCGTCCCGGGCCAGGTGGGGGACGCACCACGCAGGCCCGTCTTCACCTCGGCGACGAAGCGCCGGCCGTCACGCCAGACGAGCAAGTCCGCCCGGACCTGCACCGGCGTGGGGACCCCATCGACCCAGAGGGTGCCGTGGCGCACCGCCTGGCGCGCGAAGATGATGTATCCCATCGACCTGAGCAGGCGTTCAGCCTCCACCTCGCCCCGCGCCGCGCGACGGGCGCGGGTGCGGGCGAGGCGACCGCCCGCGCCGGACCGCCACCAGAGCAGGACCGCGAGACAGGCCACGGCCAGCAGGGCTACGAGCAGCAGGATCGCGGAGACGGCGCCGTCCATCGCGTTCGCGTAGCGCGGCGCGCCGCATTTGTCAGGTCATTTTATGACCTTGATCCGGTCTAAGGGACCGGGTATACGTTCACCATGTCTGACGAATGCCTCGCCATCCTGGTGCCGCTCCGCGACGCCGCCGCGCCCCCTGAGCACAGCGCGCTGGGCCGCGCGGCCCTCCGCCTCCGCGCGCGCGGGGTCCCGGTTCTGTTTGGCGATACCGCGCAGGACGGCATCCTGCACGGTTGGCGGCCCGTGCTGGGGGGCTGGGAGCGGGCGCGCGGCCGCCCCCGGGCGGTCTACGATCGCTTCCCGTCCCAGGGGCGCGCCGCGGCCTGGGCGTCCCTCCAAGCGGGGCTCGGCGGGGCGGTGGCGGGCAATCCCTCGTCCATCATCGGTCTCTGCCGCGACAAGCTCACCTTTCAGGAGTGGTGCGTCGCGGCCTGTCCGGGGGTGGCCATGCCCGCCGTCGAGGCCGCGCCCGCGGCGTTCGGTGCCCGCCTCGCCGCGTGGGGGGCAGCCTTCGCCAAGCCGCGCTTCGGGTCCCGCGGCGTCGGCGTGCGGCGCATCGTCGCCGGGGAGGCGCCACCCGGCCCGTGGTCCGAGGGGCTGGTCGGGCCCGAGCCCACGCTGCTGCAGCAGGCCGTGCCGCCCCCGCCCGGGTGGGCCGGCGCTTGCGTCCGGGTGGACGTACAGCGCGACGCCACCGGCACGCTCGTCGTGCTGCCGCCGGCGCTCCGCCGCTCCGTCACCGACGCGGTGGTCAACACGGCGCGCGGGGCCGCGGTCGAGGCGGCGGCCTTCGTCCTGCCACCCCGGGCGCTGCTCGCGCTGGAGTCGGCGGCCCGGGCGGTCACGGCGGCGCTCGTGGCCCGCCCCGACGGCGCGACGGTCGTCGAGGTCGGCCTCGACTTCGCGTGCGCGGCGGACGGCACGCCCTGGCTGCTGGAGGCCAACGCCCGCCCGCAAAGCCTTCTGCGCGGCCTCTCCGCGGTGGATCCCGGCCGCTTCGCGGCCGCGCGAGAGGCCGCCGCCGAGCGCCCGCTGCGCGCCCTGTGGGCCTGGGCGGGCGGGGGTCTGGCATGAGCAGCGCCTTCCGGGACCTGCTGGGCCCCGAGGCCGCCGCCCGGCTGTTCGCCGAGGTTGGGGCTGCCGCGCCCGGCTTTGACGCCGCCCGCGCGGCGTCGGCGCTCCGGCCCCTCGAGCCGCTCGCGCTCAAGGCGCGGGTCGCGGCGATCGCCGAGGCCCTCCGCGTGGGGCTGCCCGCGCACTACCCCACGGCGCTCGCGGCGTTGTGCGCCGCCCTGCCCCCACCCCTCCCCGGCACCACAGGCTTCGAAAGTCGCTTCTACCTGTGGCCCGCGCTCTCCGTGGTGGAGTCGGCGGGTCTCGGCCATCCCGTCGAGAGCCTCGCCGCGCTCCGCGAAATGACGCGCCGCTTCAGCGCGGAGTTCGCGGTGCGGCCGTTCTTTCGGGAGCATCCCGGGCTGGCCTGGGCGGCGGCTGAGGGCTGGGCCGGGGACCCTTGCCCCCACGTCCGTCGCCTCGCCAGCGAGGGCACGCGCCCGCTCCTGCCGTGGGGGCTCCGGCTGCCAGTGGTGGATCTCCCGCGCCATTTCGCCCTCCTCCACCGCATCGTGGACGACCCGTCCCCCTACGTGCGGCGCTCCGTCGCCAACCACCTGGGCGATCTCGCCAAGCTCCATCCCATGGCCGCCGTGGAGATGGCGGCGGCGTGGCTGTCCGCACGCCCGTCCCGCGCCCCGGCCCTGCGACACGCGCTGCGCCACCCGCTCAAGGCGGGAGACCGGGCGGTGCTGGCGTTGTTCGGCCACACGCCCGCGCCGGTCGAGGTGGGATCGGCCACCGTCTCGCCCGGGTCCGCCGCCCTGGGGGAGCTCGTCGTCCTCACGGCCCAGATCCGGGTGGCCACGGCGGCCCGGGTGCGGGCGGACGTGGTGTGGGAGTGGCCCAGCGCCCGCGGTGGCGTCTCCCGGCGGGCCTTCGTGGGCGGGGAGCGCACGCTGGGGCCCGGCGAAGCCTGGGACTTTCGCTGGTGCCTCTCGCTGCGCCCGGTGACGACCCGTCCGTTGCGTCCCGGCCCGCAGCGTCTGCTGCTGCAGGTGCAAGGAGAGCTGCGCGCGGCGCTGGACTTCACCTTGCGGGCGGGCTGACTCTCGGGCAGAGTGGTGGTGTCTCCATGCTGGGTTACGGTTCCAAGAAGGGGGGGTTCCATGCGGCTGCGGCGCGGATGCATCGGGCTCGGGGCGGCGCTGGCCCTCGGGTGGGGCAGGGCCGCCACCGCGGGGGAGTGCGACACCACCGGCAATGACGGCGACATCGCCTGGAACGGCCTGCGGCACGACTCCTTCGACAGCGCATACCGCGAGCCCTTCGGCGCGGTGCCGGCCGGCAGCGGGTCGGTGACGCTCCGTCTCCGCACCTGCCGGGACGACGCCGATCGGGTGCGGCTGCGCATCTGGGACGCAGTGGCCGCAGAGGAGCGCTGGGTGGCGTTGTCCCGCGATGGGTCCGCCACCGATCCGGCCCTGGGCGCGGTGGACCTCTGGTCCGTCACGCTGCCGGTCCCCGGCGCCCCGACCATCCTCTACTATTTTTTCGAGGTGGGCCAGGGGGAGGACGTCGACTACTACGTCGAAGACGACCCACGCTTCGCCGGCGGCGGCACCGGCGCGGTCTCGGACGGCTGGGACGACTCCCGCTCCTTCCAGCTCACCGTCTACGACCCGGCCTTCTCCGTGCCCGCTTGGTACACCGAGGGCGCGGCCTACCAGGTGTTCCCGGACCGCTTCCGCGACGGAGATCCCGCAAACAACCCGGTGGACGGCGGGGGCTGGTGGTACGGCGGCGAGACGGACCGCGCCTTGGCCTGGGGTGCGCCCTTCGCGGGAGATTGCGCGGGGGCCGACCAAAAGCGCGCGCAATGCTTCGCCGGGGGTGACTTGGCCGGCATCCGTGCGCAGCTCCCGCAGGTCGCCGAGATGGGGGTTCGCACCCTGTACCTCAACCCGATCTTCGAGGCCGCCACCAACCATCGCTACGACACCATCAACTATCTCCACATCGACCCGGAGCTGGGCACACTCGCTGACTTCGACGCCCTGGTCGCGGAGGCAGACGCGCTCGGCATCCGCCTCGTGCTCGACGGCGTGTTCAACCACGTCAGCGCCGATTCGATCTACTTCGACCTCTACTCCCGCTGGGACGCCGGCGGCGCGCTCACGAGCCCGGGCGGGCAGGGCAGCAACGACGGCTCGGGGGCCTGCGAGTCGGCCGATTCGGTCTACCGGAGCTGGTTCTTCATCCCGCACCGCTGGGCGGCGGGCCGGGACGAGCGCACGGGCGAGACCGTCACCTGCGCCGGTGGCGAGACCTATGAGGCTTGGGCGACGTTCTTCCACATCCCCAAGCTCAACGCCGCCGATCCGGGCGTTCGCGAGATGTTCTGGGACGCCCCAGACGCAGTGGGGCCCTGGTGGGTCGGCCGTGGGGCGGGCGGGTGGCGCCTGGATGTCGCCGCCGACGTGGACCGCGGCCTCGCCCACGACCCGGGCAACGACTTCTGGGAGGGCTTCCGCAGCAGCGTGAAGGCCGAACAGCCCGATGCGGTGATCATCGGCGAGGAATGGGGCGACGCGACTGCGCTGCTGCTGGGGCCAGAGCTCGACACCGTGATGAACTACCGCTGGCGCTCGGCCGCGTTGGACTGGATGTTCGACGGCTGCGCGCCCGGTCCGGGCTGCGATGGCGATGGCTTCTCGGACAACGACAGCGCGGCCTGGCGGGACTCGGGACGCATCGATCGCATCGACGAGGCGGGCCTGCTCGCGCGCCTGGAATCCATCCGCGAAGACACGCCGCCCCCGGCTTGGATGGGAATGTACAACCTGCTCGGCAGCCATGACACCTCGCGGGTCGGCTGGTTGTTGCAGATGGTCTCCGGGGGAGACGCCACGTTGGCGCGCGAGAAGCTCCGCTTTCTCACCGTCTTCCAGTTCACCTACCCGGGGGTGCCGGCGGTGTACATGGGGGACGAGGTTGGCGTCGCGCCAGCGTCCAACTGGGACGGCGGGGTGTGGCAAGACGACCCGTGGAACCGCGCCACCTATCCCTGGGCTGACCTCGGCTTCTCCCCCGATACCGCGCTGCGGGACTGGGTGGTGACCATGGGCCAGCTCCGCGCGGGCAGCCCGGCCCTGCACGCGGGCGCCTACGAGACGGTCTCGGCAGACCCCTCCCAGCAGGTGTTCGCGTACCTCCGCAGCGCCGGGGAAGACGCCCGGCTCGTCGTCCTTCATCGCGGGGCCAGCAGCCGCTCGGTGTCCGTGCCCAGCCCCTTCCCCGACGGCACGGTGCTGGAGGATGCGCTGAGCGGCGCCGCCGTGACGGTGTCGGACGGCGCGGTCGCCTTCACCGCCGCGGCGCTGAGCGGGTCGGTGTGGGCGGTGGCCGCTCCATCGGAAGACACGGGAGACCCGGAGGACACCGGCACCAGCGGCGGCGGCGACAGCGGTGGCGGCGGCGTCGGCGGTGACGGCGGCGACGGCGGCACCAGCGACAGCGCAACCCCCGACGACGGGCCCGGCCCCTGGGGGCGCCCGGCAGACGGCAAGGCCTGCGGCTG
>JBEIVK010000684.1:0-2553 GCA_040373935.1 Alphaproteobacteria bacterium | reverse complement strand
GGGCGGCGGCGGCGACCGCGTGGGGGGAGGCGAGGGCAGCCGGGGCGAAGCCGGGGACGAGCAGGCGCAGGCGGTCCAAGGCCGCGCCGTCGGGGGGCGCGACGCCGGCGCGGGCCTGGCCGGCCCAGGTGGCGAGCCACGCCTCGGCCCAGGCGCCGGCGGGCGGCAGATCCACCACGAAGGCGGCTTCGGGGTGCAGGCGGGCGAGCAGGGCGGCCGCGGCGTGCAAGAAGCCGGTGGCGTCCACCTCCAGGCTGCCGGCCGCCGCGCGGTCGATGAGAAAGGCGCGCAGCGCGTCATCGTCGATGCGGCCGGCCGCGTGCGCGGCGAGCCGGGCCAGCGTGTCGGCCCGCAGGAAGTCCTGCCCCCAGCGCAAGCCGAGCCCGCCGTCCGGGAGGCGAGGCGGCAGCGTGGGCGCGTCCAGCCCGAGCACGAAGAGGTGCACGCGGCGGGGGCCCGGCTCGGTGAAGCCGTGGGCCCCCCACCATGCGCCGCGCGCGCCGTCGGGGGCGGGCGCGCGGAGGGCGTCGAGCGTGCGCATGGACGGCGTCTATCCGGGCGAGCGACGCCGCGGAGGGCGGCCCCCTGCGCGGCGGGATAGGCGGCGCCGATGAGCCGTTTCCCCACGTTCGCCGCCGCCGCCCTGTTCGTCCCCCTGTCCGCGTGCGCCGAGGCCGAGCCCGCCCTCTCCCCCGCGTCGGGGGACTGGGACTTCTCGCTCGGCGAGTGGACCGGCGGGGACTGCGCGTTCGACCGCATCTACCTCAACGCCACCGAGGCCACCTTCCCGGTCGAGGGGCGCGCCGGCGCCTTCTCGGTGGACTTCGGCGACAACGGCGTGCTGGACTGCACCGTGGACGGCCTCGACTTCGACTGCCCGGCCATCCCGTTCTACACGACCGACCTCGCCTCCGGCGACCTGGACGCGGTGGTGACCACGGACTTCGGCGGCACCGGCACCTTCGCCGACGACGCGGGGGCCGCCTTCACCGGCACCTTCCGCAACGGCTTCTCCTGCGCGGGCGATGACTGCGGGGATCTCGGCGGCACCCAGTACGGCGCCGACGCGCGCTTCCCGTGCGGGCTCACGGGGGCGTGGTCGGCGGCGTTGGCGGCGGAGTAGCGGCGGCGGCCTGGGGCGTGCACGTCGCGCGCGGCAGGTGGGTGGCGAAGTCGAAGTCCGGGCTGTTCGCGGCGTCGTGGCAGGACACGCAGGCGCCGGGCTCGATGGGCCGCGGGCGCACCGATGGGTCCTCCGGGTGGCCGCGCAGCGGGCCGTGGCAGGACTCGCACTGCACGGCCTTGAAGCGGCGCACGTCGCGGTTGGTGAGGGTGCCCATGCCGCCCGGCTCGGCCCAGCCGGTGGCGTGGCAGGCCACGCACTCGGAGTTGGTGTCGGAGCGGCGCTTCACCAGGCTGGTCCACGCTTTTGCGTGGTCCGTGTAGGCCCATCGGGCGAACTGGTCCGGGTGGCAGTTGACGCAGGCGCCGCTGCTCGCGTAGCCGGGCTCCGCGGGCGTGGGCGGGGCGGCGGCCTGCACAGCGGCGCGGGCGAGCACGGCGTCCTTCCAGGTGGCGAGCACCGGCGCGACGGGGCTCTCCCCGTCCAGGTCGTTGCCGAGCGGCAGCTCGGCGTGGTGCAGCAGCGTGCGCCCGGCCCCGGCGGCGTCGAGGGCGGCCTCCAGCGCGTCGCGGCGGGCGGCCGCCTCGGGGCGCAGCGTCGGCTGCCCGCGCAGCAGCGCGAGGTCCTTCCAGGCGTCCGGGTCCGGGGCGAGGGCGACGGGGGCGCCGGGCGGGCCGCCGAGGCGCAGGCTGGTCTCGCTCAGGTAGCGGCCGCGATCCGGCGTCTCCAGGACCGCCGCGCCGTCCGGCCCGGCGGGCCAAGCCGGCGCGTCCACGGCGTCTCCCCGCGTCTTGAGGATGAGGTCCACCCGCGGGTGGGCGGCGAGGGCCGCCGCGTCGGCCGCGTTCAGGCTGCCGAAGGCGACCACGAGGTCCAGCGGGGCGTCGCCCAGCGCGCGCAGGCCGGCCTCGAAGGCGGGCAGCACGGGCGCCGCTTGCAGGCCGAGGGCCGGGGGCACCGGGACCTCCGCGCTGGCCAGCCCGACGAGCCCGACGACAGCCCCGCCCACCTCGGCCCGGCGCGCCGGCGAAAACAGCGGCGTGCCGTCCGCCTGCACGAAGGACGCCGACACCACCGGCGGGGCCGGCCAGCGACCGGCGCGCACCGCCGCGAGCCCGTCGGGCCCGAGGGCCAGCACGTCGGCCAGCGAGGGCGACCACGCGTCCACCCCGACCTCGGCCGAGAGGCGCAGGACGAGGCGGGCGCGCTCGGCCGCCCGCTCCTCTCGCTGCGTGAAGAAGCCCTTGAGAAGCGTGTCGCCCGCGTCGAGGTGCAGCAGCGGCCCGCCGGCGCGCAGCGTGTCGAGCAGGCGCCCGCGCCGCACGAAGCCGCCGTAGGGCAGCGTGGGGCAGCCGCAGGGCTCCACCTCGCCGCGCACCTCGCCCACCCAGGCCACGCGCAGCGCGCGCACCGGGGCGGCGGCGGCGGCC
>JBEIVK010000089.1:0-10266 GCA_040373935.1 Alphaproteobacteria bacterium | reverse complement strand
GGCTCAGGGGCCGGCGGCGGGGGCGCCACCGGCGCTGCCTTCACGGGGACCTCGAGCCGGGGCGGCGCCTCGACCTTGGGCGCGACCGGCGGCTCCGCCGCGGGAGGGGGCACGTAGGAGGGGTCCGCCACGGGGTGCGCGAGGTGGCTCAGCGGCGCGGAGGGCTCTTCCTCCTCGGTGACCGGCGGCAAGGCCGCGGGGAGAAAGGTGGGATCCGGGGCGTCAAACAGGCTGGAGAGCGGGTCGAACCCACGCGGACGACTCAACGGGACCTCCACCACAGACCCGCCCGTATCGCCGTGCGGTGCGTTGGTCGACCATCAGCCGCCTTTCGCGCGCTGCACGGCGTCGATGACGAGACCAGGCGTGATGACCTCGGGCAGCGGGATCGGGGCCTGCGACGGGTCCTTCGGAATGACGAGGTAGAACGGCACGCCTGCGCGCCCGTACTTCATCAGCCAGCGCGTGATCGTCTCGTCCCGCCGCGTCCAATCCGCCTTGAGCGGCAGGATGCCCGCCTCTGCGAACGCCCCACGCACCGCGTCCGTCTCCAGAATCGTCTTTTCATTCGCCTTGCACGTGAGGCACCAGTCCGCCGTAAAGTCGATGAAGATGGCCTGCTGGCCAGCACTCGCCGCGATGCGCGCTTCATCGAAGGGCTGCCAGGGGACCGAATCGGCAAAGTCCAGCGGACCATCGCTCGCCTCCACCGCGGCCGACGCCCCCACCGGCGAGGGCGCGAGGTCCACGAGCAAGAACCAGCCAGCGACCGACAGCGCCACCGCGCCGGCGAGCGCCGCGAGCTGCCGCCCGATGCCCTCCGTGGGCCCACCGAAGCGGCCGAACGCCCACGCACCCACCGCGACCACCACCAGGAAGCCCAAAAAGCCGCCGAGGCCGTCCAGTCCGACGTGGGCGCCCATCACCGTCAAGAGCCACACGAGCGTCGCCATGAGCGAGAAGCCCATCAGGTGTTTGAACGTCTCCATCCACGGACCAGGCCGCGGCAGGAAGCGAATCAGCACCGGCGCGAAGGCGATGACCAGGAACGGCGACGCCAACCCGAGTCCAGCGACCAGGAAGAACGCAAAGACCCCCCACGCCGGCAACCCGAAGGCGAAGCCCATCGCAGTGCCCAGGAAGGGCGCGCTGCAGGGCGTGGCGAGCAGGGTGGTGAAGACCCCAGTCAAAAAGTAGCCGGCAATACCATCTTTTTGCGAGGCCTCGGCCGCCTGGTTGGCACCGACCGCGGGGATCTCGAAGACCCCGAAGAGCGAGAGCCCGAAGACGAACACCGTGAGGGCGAGCGCCGCGACATAGCCAGGGTACTGGAACTGAAAGCCCCATCCGACAGACAAACCAAAGGCGCCTTTCAGCACCGCGACCGCCGCCGCGAGCACCGCGAAGGACACGAGGATCCCACCGGTGTACGCGAGCCCCGCCTTGCGGTGAACCGCCGCCGAGGCCTCACGGTTGCCCACCAGCGAGTACAGCTTGAGGGTGAGCACCGGCAGGACGCACGGCATGATGTTCAGCAGTGCGCCCCCGAAGAAGGCGAGCAGCACGTACAGCGCAGGAGAGCTCGCCTCTGCGGGGGCAGGCGCCCCTTCGGCCCCAGTGGCAGGCGCCGCGCTTGCGGCCGACCCATCGCCCGCCAACAACGGCGACACCGACGCCGCGACCGGCGAACCCGGGGCGGCCCACGCCAACGGGACCTCCACCTCGGTGACGTATGGAGTCCCGTCGACGGTGAACTGCAACAGCGCGCCGACGCGGTCTGCCGTGGGGAGCGGATCCGCCGCGTAGGTCTCGGCGCTCACGGTCACCAGCAACGCGCCGTCGGGCGTGCGCTCGACGGTGCGCCCCGACACGAAGAAGGACCCGGCCACGATGGGCGCGAAGGCGGGCCACCCGCCCGGACCCGCATCGAAGCCCAGGGCTTTGCCATCCACGGGCGCCACGCGCACCGCGAAGCGGAACGGCTCTTCGGGGCGGACCGCGCTGGCAGACAGGGCGGTCTCAATGGCGACGCCCGGAATCGACAGGGCCGGCACGGGATGCCGCGCGGCCGTCTCCGCGAACAGAGAGGCGGCCGGCCCCGGCTCCGGCGCCGGGGCATCGGCGGCGCGCACCTCGACCGGCAGCGCGAGATCGGCACCGCCGGGGATGCACACGACCTCGCAGACCAGCCAATCGGCGCGCGCACGCAGCACCGCGGCGCCCGGAGCCGCCGTGGCCGGCACAGCGAGCTCGCTGATGAGGAGGACCTCGTGGTCGTAGCCGTACGAAATGATACTTTGGACGTCGAAGCGAGCCGGCGTGGGGTAGCGGTGCGGGGCGGCGGACCAGCCGTCAGGGAGCGTCCATTGGATCGACGTGGGCAGGCCGATGTCGCCGGGGCTCTTCCAATAGGTGTGCCAGCCAGCGGCCTGCTCCAGGTGGAGCGCGACCCGCGCGACGTCCCCCGCACGCAAGGACGTCGACTCCGCGACGAGCCGCGCGACGACCGGGTGGGGCTTGCCTTGCGGATCGACGGAGCGGACCGTCGCCTCGGCAGGGAGGAAGCTCCAGTCTCGGGAGGGGGCGGGCGGCGCCGCGCTCCCGCCGACGGTCGACACCAAGTCGACCCCGCGGCCGAGCCCCGCCGGCAACGCCGCCGCTCCGCCGACGGTCACCGGCACCGCGAGCACCTCGGTCTGCGGCATGAAGCACAGACTTTTGCGGCAGCCCTGGTAGCCCACCTCGACCCGAAGCTCGCGGGCGCCATCGCCCCGCCCGGCGCCGACCGGGAGATCGATGATGACGTCCATGTCGTAGAGCTCACGCTCGGCGGCGGGGTTCGCCGGGTCCGGCACGCGCAGGCCGGGCGGGAAGCTCGGCGGCCCCACCGTCAGCCCTGCGGCGTCCACCACATCGACCCGCAGCATGTCGCGGTACACGTGATGCCCCGCCGGCACCCGCAGCACCACCTGCACCACGCCCTTGCCGCCCGGCTTCAGGCGCGCGCCCACGGCCTCCAGCCGAAAAGGGTTCGCCGCCGCGGCCTCCGCGGCCGTCCCCATCCCGGCGACGCCTGCGCTGATCGCGCCCCCCGCGACCGCCACTGCCACTGCCCACGCCGCGAACCGCATGAACACCCCGCGCAGCGTCGATGCCGCCGCTGCACCGGGGTAACAGGAGGCGCCCGCCTTCGCCCCATGCCCGCTCCCCTCCCCCACCCGCGTGTCGCCGTCGTGATCCCTGCCTTGGACGAGGCGGCGACGATCGGGCGCGTCATCGCGCGCCTGCCGCCCGTCGCGGTGGTCATCGTGGCGGACAACGGCTCGACCGACGACACGGTCGCCCAAGCCGAGGCGGCGGGCGCCCGCGTCGTGCCGGCGCCGCGTCGGGGCTACGGGAGCGCCTGCCAGGCAGGCATCGCAGAGGCACAGAGGTTGGGCGCGGACGTGGTCGTCATCCTCGACGCCGACCTCGCCGACGACCCGGCGGAGCTGCCGCGCCTCCTCGCCCCGATTCAGCGCGGCGACGCCGATCTCGTCCTCTCGGAGCGCACCCGCCTCGCCGAGCCGGGCGCCCTGCTGTCCCATCAACGCTTCGGAAACCGCCTCGCCACCACCCTCATCGCCTGGACAGCCGGCGCGCGCTTCCGCGACATGGGCCCCTTCCGGGCGATTCGCATGGACGCCCTCCTCTCCCTGCGCATGGAGGACCCAACCTGGGGCTGGAACGTCGAGATGGCGCTCAAGGCGGCCCGCCAGGGGCTGCAGTGGGTCGAGGTCCCGATGGCCTACCGGGCGCGGGAGGGCGTCTCCAAGATCAGCGGCACCGTCCGGGGCAGCGTGCGCGCGGGAGGTCGCATTCTCTGGGCCGTCTGGCGGTACCGGTGACCGCGCGGGTCGTTGTCCTCACGCGGGATCCGGTCCCTGGACGGGTCAAGACGAGGCTGGTCCCCGCCGTGGGCGACGTCGGCGCCGCCCGCCTGCACGCCGCCTTCGCCCTCCACACCGTCGAGGTCGCTGCGCGCAGCGGCATACCGGTCGAGGTCCACCTCGACGGGGACCGGTCGGGGACCTTCGCCGCCGCGCTGTGCGCCGCTGGCGCCGGCGCGGTGCGGGCCCAGGCCACCGGGGATCTCGGCGCGCGCATCGCCGCCGCCGCCGTCGGAGCTGGGCGAGCGGTGGTCATCGGCACGGACTGCGTGCTGTTCCATCCCGAAGACCTCGCCGCTGCGGCGGAGGCCCCCGAAGACCTCGTCCTGGGGCCAGCGGACGATGGAGGCTACTGGCTCATCTCGCTGCGCGAGGCCGCCGGGAGCCCCCTGCTCGCCGACATGCCGTGGTCCACCCCCGATGTGGCCGCGATCACGCTCCAACGAGCGGCCCGCGCGCACCTGTCCGTTCGGCTCGTCGCCGGCTACCCCGACATCGACGAACCCGCAGATCTCGCTGCTCTTCTCGCCGACCCCCGCTGCCCACCCCACCTCCGCGCACTCCTCCGAGGCTGACCATGCCCCTCGTCGACGCGATCCCCGCCGGCACCCGCACCATCCACATCCTCGGCATCGGGGGCACCGCGATGGCGGCCCTCGCCGGGATGTTGGTCGAAGATGGCTTCACGGTGACCGGCTCGGACGGCGCGCGCATCTACCCGCCGATGTCGGACGTCCTCGCCCGTCTCGGGATCGTGCCGATGGAGGGCTACCAAGCAGAGAATCTGGCGCATCGGCCGGATCTCGTGGTGGTCGGCAATGTCGTGCGCGCCAGCTACCCGGAGGCCGCCGCCCTGCTCGCCTCGGACCTGCCCTACCTCAGCTTCCCGGCGCTGCTGGGCGCTGCCTATCTCCAGCACCGACACAGCATCGTGGTCGCGGGGACGCACGGCAAAACGACGACGACGGCGCTGACCGCGTGGCTCCTGGAGAGCGCTGGGCAAAACCCGGGCTTCCTCGTCGGTGGGGTTGCGCGCAACTTCACGCACACGGCCCGTCGGGGCGCGGGGCCGCACTTCGTCATCGAGGGGGACGAGTACGACACCGCCTTTTTCGACAAGGGGCCGAAGTTCCTTCACTATCGCCCGCGAACGGCCATCATCACGAGCGTGGAGTTCGACCACGCCGACATCTATACGGACATGGAGCACTACCGCAGCGCGTTCCGGCGGCTCGTCAGCATCGTGCCGGCCGATGGAGCGCTCGTGCTTCGCTGGGATCACGACGAGGTCGCCCGACTCGCCGACGGAGCGGCCGCGCGGGTGCTGCGCTACGGCCCCGGGCAAGACTGGGACGGGCGAATCGAGGGCGTAGACCACCAGACCGGCAGAATGCGCTTCGCCGTCCTCCACGAAGGGCGCTTGTTCGGGCAGTTCGAGAGCATCCTCGTCGGCGAACACAACCTCTGGAACCAAGTGGCGGCCTGCGCCGCCTTGTCGGTGAGCGGCCTGGATGGTGCGGCCCTCGCGAGCGGCTTCCGCACCTTCGAAGGCATCAAGCGGCGGCAGGAGGTGCTCGGGGAGCCGGGCGGCGTGACGGTTGTGGATGACTTCGCGCACCACCCCACGGCCGTGCGGCTCACGTTGGAGGCCCTGCGGCTGCGCTTCGGGGGGCGGCGCCTGTGGGCCATCTTCGAGCCGCGCTCCAACACCAGCCGCCGAAAGGTGTTCCAAGACGAATACGGCGCTGCTTTCGACGCAGCGGACCAGGTCGTGCTCGCGCCCCCGGGCGACCTCGACCGCATCGCCCCCGAGGAGCGCTTCGACATCCAGGCGCTCGCCCACGCCATCCGCTCCCGCGGCCGGGACGCTTGGGTGTGGGGGGCTGGCCCGGAGGGGGCCGCGCTCGCTGCGCCTGCCGTCGCGGACGCGATCGTCGCGCACCTCTTGCCGCACGTCGCGCCGGAGGATGTCGTGGCGATCCTGTCCAACGGCGGCTTTGGCGGGCTGCACCAGAAGCTGCTGCAGGCCCTCGGTTCGGGGAGCCCCCCGCGCTAACAGGGGCACCCGCTCCCGTCACGGTCAGAAATTGCCCGCGCGCAGGGGTTGCCCCCCCGCGATCGGTGGCATACTGCATGGACGTTCACCCCTCTCACGTCCCTCCCCCCTGGAGTGTCCCATGCCGCTCGACGCCACCCGCACCCGCAACCTCGACGCCGCCATCGCCACCATCGAGCGACAGTTCGGCAAGGGCTCCATCATGCGGATGGGCGAGACCGACCGCCCGACCGTCGAGGTCCACTCCACCGGCAGCCTCGCCATCGACGGCGCCCTGGGCATCGGCGGTCTTCCCAAGGGCCGCATCATCGAGATCTACGGCCCGGAGTCCAGCGGCAAGACCACCATCGCCCTGCAGACGGTCGCCGAGTGCCAGCGTCACGGCGGTGTCGCGGCCTTCATCGACGCCGAGCACGCCCTGGACGTCAGCTACGCCGCCAATCTCGGCGTCAAGGTCGAAGACCTCCTGATCTCCCAGCCCGACAACGGCGAGCAGGCGCTCGAAATCGCCGAGACGCTGGTGCGCTCCAACGCGGTGGACGTGGTCGTCATCGACTCGGTGGCCGCGCTGGTGCCGCGGGCCGAGCTCGAGGGCGACATGGGCGACGCCACCCCCGGCGCCCAGGCGCGCCTCATGAGCCAAGCGATGCGCAAGCTCACGGCGGTCATCCACAAGTCCAACACCGCGATGATCTTCATCAACCAGTTGCGGCAGAAGATCGGCGTCACCTTCGGCAGCCCGGAGGTCACCGCCGGCGGCAACGCGCTCAAGTTCTACGCCACCATCCGCATCGATGTGCGCCGCATCGGCTCCATCAAGGTGGGCGAGGCCGCGGTGGGCAACCGCACGAAGGTCACCATCGTCAAGAACAAGCTCGCGCCGCCCTTCCGCAAGGCCGAGTTCGACATCTACTACGGCAAGGGCGTCTCGCAGTTCGCCGAGGTCGTGGACATGGGTTTGGAGCTCAACCTCGTGCGCCGCTCCGGGTCCTGGTACTCGATCGGCGAAGACCGCATCGGTCAGGGCCGCGACGCCGCCATCCGCTACCTCGAAGAGCACCCGGATGTCCTGCTGCGCCTCAAGTCCGACATCCGCACCCGCTACCAGCCCACGGCGGCCGCAGCGAGCGAGGCGGCCGACGACTGATTCCGCGTTCGGGTCGCCGGGGCGTGCGCCGCCTGCGGTAGCATGCTCCGGCAGGAGCACGGCATGGAGTTGGAAGAGATCTGTCGGGGTGCACAGCAGGCAGGCGCCTCCGACATCCACATCAAGGTCGGTCTGCCGCCGATGCTGCGGGTTCAGGGCAGTCTCGTGCCGATGGCGGGCGCGCCGCGCCTGACGGCCGAGATGGTCGGCAAGATGGCCTGGAACGTGATGAGCCCGGCCCAGCGGGAGAAGTTCAAGGCACACAACGACCTGGACCTCGCCTTCGCCGTGCCGGAGGTCGGCCGGTTCCGCGTCAACGTGTTTCGGCAACGGCAGGCCGTGGGCTTGGTGCTGCGGACGATCCCCACCGAAGTGCGCACCATCGAGCAGCTGCGGCTGCCGTCCGTGTTGAAGCAGATCGCCCAGACGCCGCGGGGCCTCGTGCTGGTCACGGGCACCACCGGCTCCGGGAAAACGACGACCCTCGCCGCGATCATCGAGGAGGTCAACCGCACCCTGCCGCACCACATCCTCACCATCGAGGACCCGATCGAGTTCACGTTCCGAGACAAGCGCTCCGTCATCAACCAACGGGAGATGGGCGCTGACTCGGAGAGCTTCGGGAACGCGCTGCGCGCGGCGCTGCGTCAGGATCCCGATGTCATCCTCGTCGGCGAGCTGCGGGATCGCGACACGATGGAGATTGCGCTGCAAGCCGCTGAGACGGGGCATCTCGTGCTCAGCACCCTGCACACCTTGGACGCCGCCGAGACCATCAACCGCATCGTCGGGTTCTTCGAGCCGCACCACCAGTCTCAGGTGCGCCTGCAGCTGGCCGGCATCCTGCGCGCGGTGCTCTCGCAGCGGCTCATCCCCACGCGGGACGGCGGGCGGGTCGCCGCCGTGGAGGTGATGCTCAACACGGGGACCGTCTCCGAGTGCATCGCAGACCCGGCGCGCGTCAAGGAAATCCGCGACCACGTGGCCCGTGGGCACATGGTCTACGGGACCCAGACCTTCGACCAAGCGGTGTACCGGCTGCTCAAGGACGGAGTCATCGACGAAGCGAACGCGCTGCGTTCGGTCAACAACCCGGACGAGCTGGCCCTCCGGCTGCGCGGCATCGGCGCAGACGACTGGGGCTGATCGCCGATGTCGACACCGCCCGAGGCCGCGCTCACGGCACCCCAAGCGGTGCAGCCCACGTCCGACATCGCGGTCATCGTGAACGCCAACGCCGGCCGCTTCCGGCCGCGGCTCGCGGCGGCGCTGGCGGCGCTGGTGCCGGCCGACCGCCTGTTCCTCACCCACACGGAAGAGGAGGCGGACGCCGCGCTGCGTGCGGTGGCAGACCGCGGCGTGGACACCGTGTTCGCCGGGGGCGGCGACGGCACCATCGTCGGCATCATCAACCGCCTCGCGCGGGTGCGTGGGCTGGGCGGGCTGCCGCGCATCGCTGTCCTGCCGCTGGGGACCGGCAACGCGCTGGGGCGCTGGCTCGGCATGCCCAGCCCCGAGCGCGCGTTGCGGGACTGGCTGGAGGGCCTGCCGCACCACCTCGTCACCGTGCCGATGGTGCAGACCGAGGGCATGCTCTATCCCTTCGGGGGGCTTGGCCACGACGCCGCTGTGCTCAACGACTACAACGCGCTGAAGCGTCGCTTCCAGCACAGCCGCTGGTGGCCGCTGCTCAAGGGCATTCCCGGCTACCTGCTCGCGGCCTATCTGTGGACCATCCCCAACTACCTGCGCCGCGGGAGCGTGCGCGTGCGCATCACCAACCTCGGCCGGCCGGCCATCCGCCTCGGGCCAGGCGGGGTGCCCCAAGGAGAGGGCGCGCCGCCCGGCACGGTTCTGTACGATGGCACCTGCACCATGGTCGGCGCCGCGAGTACCCCGCTTTTGGGCTACGGGATGCGGTTTTTTCCTTACGCCGACACCCGTCCCGGCTACATTCAGCTGCGGCTGTTGGACATGAGCGCGTTCACCGCCGGGATGCATCTCATCCCCGCGTGGCGCGGCACGCTTCGACACCCGCAGCTGCACGACTGGCACATCGAGCGGGTCCGCGTGCAATTCCGCGACGCGATGCCCTTCCAAGTGGGGGGCGAGGCCTGCGGGTACCGAGACGAAGTGCGCTTCGAAAGCACCCCCATTCCCGTTCGCTTGATCGCGCACGGCCCGCCGCCGAACCCCTCGCCAGGAGGTATACTGCGCGCATGAGCACCCTTCGCCCCACGCTCCTCGCTCTGCCTCTGCTCGTCGGCTGCAAGGCGCCCCCGGAAGCGCCCGCCCGGCTCGAAGAGCTTTGCACCTATCTGTTCCAGCACGCCTACGACGAAGACCCCGAGGCGCTCCTGGTGGGCCTGGACAACCTCGACGGCTGGCTCGCCAAGGGCGACAACCTGGCCTCCACCATCGAGGGCTACCAGATCAACAACCTCAGCGAAGAGGCGGTCGACGGCCTGGACGGCGAAGACCGCACGGTGGGCGAGACTCTGGTCGGCGCCGCCTTGCTCTCCGAGCACCCCCACGCGCAGCGGGCGGTGGTGCGGGCGACGGTGGCTGACGACTGGGGCAAGGTCGCCGAAGAGAACTACGACATCTACGACCGCACCTTCAACCGGGACCCGGGATGCTTTCCGGGGCGGGAGTGCCTGCGGCTGCGCGGCAGCAGCTACGCAGAGTCCAAGTTTGCCGGCATCATCAACGTGACGACCCGCAACAAGATCCAGGTCCGCTGGGTCGAGACGGAGCGCGGCTGGGTGATGCTGCACCGGTCCTGGCTCACCGAGCCGGCGGAGGTCAGCATCGACTCCGTCAAGGTGAACGCCCAGTATTTCCTCGCGGTCGTGATGGACGACGGCCGCGCGACGCGCCGCCTCCAGGCCAACTGGATCGACACCGACTACGGCGCCCTCCCGGTCAGCGAGGACTTCGCCAAGCAGCAGGTCGTGGAATCCATGCGCGAGCAGGGCGAGATGATCAACGAGTGGCTGGCCGAGGACTGACCGGTGGGGCTCCGCGACCGGCTGTTGGGCGGTCTGAAACGCGCGCTGGCCCCCGACGCGCGGCCGCCGGCGCCTGCCGCCCGTCCGCCGCAACGCCCCGCGGCGGCCCCATCCCCGTCGGCG
>JBEIVK010000178.1:0-7197 GCA_040373935.1 Alphaproteobacteria bacterium | reverse complement strand
CGACAGGTCGTGCTCCCACGCGCGCGCCGTTCGGGTATCCTGGGGCCATGTCCGCCCTCCTCAGCTTCCTCCTCGTGGCCGCCGCCCACGCGGCCGATCCGCCCGATTGGCTGCCTGTGGTCAGCGTCCCGGCGGGGTCCTTCACCCAGGGATGCGACCCGGCCCGGGACCCCCTCTGCCGCCCCGACGAGCGTCCGGCCCGCTCCGTCACGCTCTCCGGGTACCGCATCGGGCGCACCGAGGTCACGCGGGGCATGTGGGCCCGCTGCGTGGACGCGCGGGCCTGTCGCCCGCCCATCGGCGCCGCACCCGTCGGCGCCACGGACGACTGGCCGGTCACCCTGGTCGGCAAAGACGACGCCGCGGGCTTCTGCGCGTGGGCGGGCGGGCGCCTCCCCACCGAGGCCGAGTGGGAGAAGGCCGCGCGGGGCGCCACCGACGCGCGGCCCTACCCTTGGGGGGACGCCGCGGCCTCTTGTGATCGCGCGCGGCTCGTCTCCTGCCCGGTCGCCCTGGGGCCGGTGGGCGCCTTCCCGGCGGGCGCCAGCCCGGTCGGCGCCCTCGACATGGTGGGCAGCGTCGCGGAGTGGACGGCCGACGGCTACCGCGCCGACGCGTACCGCACCTTGCCCGACGACAACCCCTCCGCCACCGTCGGGGGCACCACCGCCGTCGTGCGCGGGGCGGGCTTCGCGTCGCCGGGCTCGGCGCGGGTGACGGCCCGCACGGTCATCCCCTTTCAGGCAGCCGGGGCCACGCTGGGCCTCCGCTGCGCGTGGGACGGCGAATGACCCGCCTCGCACTTCTTTTCGTGCTTTCGGGGCTGCTCGCGTGCGGCGGGGACGGCCCCGGGGCAGGCCTGGGCCGCAAGCCCTCCGATGCCCCGGCGGGGCTCCATCTCCTCGTGACCACCATGGGCGGCTTCTCGGCGGAGACGGTGCTCACCGGCGCCATCGAGCTGGACTTGGACCTCGAGCCCACCTGGCGGGCCGCGGTCGACGCCCCCGCGGGCGCCCTCGGGGCGGTGCGCCTCGCCGACGGCGACACCCTCGTGATGGCCACGGAGGCGCCGCCCGGCACCTACGCCGAGGTCCTGCGCGTGGGGCCGGATGCGGCGGTCGTCGACCGCATCGCCACCGCCGACGGCCAGTCCTTCGCGTTCCCGCATGGCATCGGGCAGACGGCCGACGGCGTCATCGTCGTCGGGGACTCCTTTCGCGGCCGCGTCGTCGGCCTGGACGGCGACACCGGGGCGCAGGTCTGGTCCTTGGCCGTCGACCTCTTCTCCGAGGGGTCGATCAGCGGCGCGTACCTCGGCCCCCGCGAAGACGACGGCTCCCACCGCCTCGGCCTCACGCTCGTCGGCAACATCGCGGACGACTCCACCCAACATACGGTTCGGATGTACCGGATCCCCGCGGGCGGGGGAGAGCCCGTCGCCGAGTGGGCCTGGCCGTCCCGTCCGGACATCGCGGACTGCTTGTGGCCGCACGGCGTCACCTTCGACGCCGACGGCACCGTCCTGGTCGGGCTCGGCGGGCTCGGGCAGATCGTCCGCCTCGACGCCGCAGGCGCCGCCGTTCGCCACTTTCCGCCCGATGACGCCCCCCGCCGTCTCAACTTCCCGCGGCACGTGGCCGTGCTTCCGGACGGCCGCTGGGTGGTGTCCGATGGCGGGACGGAGCTGCTCGTCGTCGCAGACCCAGAGGGCGCCTTCGCCGTGGAGGACGCCCGCGCGCTCCAGGGCGTCTACGACGTCCACGTGCTGGATTGCGCGGCCGTGCCGTGCCATGGCAGCGCGGACGCGCCCGTGGGCTTCTAGCCGGGCGCGGCCGGCCCGTCCGTTTGGCCGGGGGCGGGCCCGAAGCTGCGCTGGAACAGCGCCTCGATGGCTGCCCGCCCGGCTGGCATCAGGAAGCGCGTGCCCGTGCCTCCGAACACCGCCGCGGTGATGCGCGGCTGGGCGTCCACCCAGGCCGCGCCGTCCCATTCGATCCAGCGCTCTTGCTCTTGGTCGAACACCGACACGGGAATGCCCTGGTGCCGCGCCAGATCCACCGCCCAGCCGGTGCCGCCGTGCACCGAGCCGTCGGCTTGCAGCACGCCCACGACGTACAGCGCCTCGACCGAGCGCACGACATGCCACTGGGCCTGCAGCACGCGCCGCATCAGCTCCGAGCGCTCCCAGTGGGCGTGCACCCGGCGGTTGAGCATGGCGAGCGCTTCGTCGGCTTCGTCGAGGGTGGCGGCGTCCAGCAACACGAGGCCGCGCTCGCGGGCCGGGCTGTGGCCGGCGAAGCTGAGGTGGCGCTCGGGGAGGCCCCAGCGCTCGGCCAGCTCTCCAAAACAGGCCTCAGCCCCGGCCGCGCCGCCGGAGACCAGCAGCGGAACGGGGCGAGGCGGGGGAGCGGAGGCGAGTTCCAAGGCGCACCCAACGAAGCGGGAGCCGCCCCCGGAGCCCGGGGGCGGAGGCCCAGGGTGGAGCTTAGCGCTCCTTCTTGCTGTCCTCGTACTTCTTGACGAGCTCTTCCTGGATGTTGCGCGGCACGGGGACGTACTTCGCGAACTCCATCGTGAACTCGGCCTTGCCCTGCGTGGCGCTGCGCAGCACCGTCGCGTAGCCGAACATCTCCGACAGCGGGACCTCGGCCTCGACGTTGGCGTAGCCGTCGGCTTCGCTCATGCCGAGGATGGTGCC
The DNA here is from genome assembly GCA_040373935.1 of Alphaproteobacteria bacterium. Lineage (GTDB taxonomy): Bacteria > Myxococcota_A > UBA796 > UBA796 > UBA2385 > JBEIVK01. Next base: position 4,499 of record JBEIVK010000178.1, on the reverse strand, counting down.
GCGGCGCTGGTTGAGCGTGCCGATGACCGAGCCCTGGTACTCCGAGGGGCCCTCGACCGCGACCTTCATGATCGGCTCGAGGATGACCGGCTTGCACTTCGCGTAGGTCTCGCGCCAGGCGCCGCGGGCGGCCTCCTGGAAGGCGATGTCGGAGGAGTCAACCGCGTGGTACTTGCCTTCGGTGAGGACGACCTTCACGCCGACGACCGGGGCCTCGATGAGGCGGCCCTTGTCGAGCATGGAGCGGAAGCCCTTGTCCACCGCCGGGATGAACTCGCGCGGGATGGTGCCGCCCACCACCTCGTCGGAGAAGATGTACTCCTTGCTCGCCTCGTCCTCTTCGCCCTTCGGCTCGATGAAGCCGCGCACGCAGCCGTACTGGCCGGAGCCGCCCGTCTGCTTCTTGTGGGTGTAGTCGAAGGCGGCGCGGGCCGTCACGGTCTCGCGGTAGGCCACGCGCGGGGGCGAGGTGACGCAGTCGACGTTGTACTCGCGGCGCATGCGCTCGATGTACACGTCGAGGTGAAGCTCACCCATGCCGGAGATGATGGTCTCGCCCGTCTCCGGGTCCGAGGAGACGCGGAAGGTCGGGTCTTCCTTGGAGAAGCGGCCGAGCGCCTTCGAGAGGTTGGTCTCGGACTTCGAGTCCTTCGGCTTGATCGAGAGGCTGATGACGGCGTCCGGGACGTGGATGGACGTCATCGCGGCGTCGATGTTGCCGTCGGTGAAGGTGTCGCCGGAGAAGCAGTCCACGCCGAAGAGCGCGACGATGTCGCCCGCCATGGCGTCCTCGATGTCCTCCATCTGGTTGGCGTGCATGCGGACCAGACGGCCGACCTTGACCTTCTTGCCGGAGCGCACGTTGAAGATGAAGTCCGCCTTCTTGATCGTCCCCGCGTACACGCGCAGGTACGTGAGCTGCCCGTAGCGGCCGTCCTCGAGCTTGAACGCGAGGGAGAGCATCGGGTGGTCCGGCGTCGAGGGGACCACGAAGCGCGCCTTGTCCTCGCCGACCTCCTTGGCCTTGTCGAGGTCGATCGCCTCGTTCACGACCTCGGTGGGGGAGGGCAGATAGTCGAGCACGCCGTCCAGCAGGCGCTGCACGCCCTTGTTCTTGTAGGCGGAGCCGCAGAACACGGGCACGAGCTGCAACGCGATGACGCCCTTGCGGATGGCCGCCTTGACCGCCGCCGGGTCGATCTCGCCCTCCATCAGGATGGCCTCGGTGAGGTCGTCCGAGAAGGCGGAGGCCGCGTCGAGCAGGATGTCGCGGTGCTCCTTGGCGCGCGCCGCGAACTCCGCCGGGATGTCGCTCTCGGTGATCTCTTCGCCGTTGTCGCCCGAGAAGGTGTAGGCGCGCATGGTGATGAGGTCGATCACGCCGGCGTGCTTCTCTTCGACGCCGAGGGGGATCTGCACCATCACGGCGTTGAGGCCGAGCTTCTCGCGAAGCTGGTCCTTCACGCGGTAGGGGTTGGCGCCCTGGCGGTCGCACTTGTTGACGAAGGCGAGGCGCGGCACGTTGTAGCGGCGCATCTGGCGGTCCACCGTGATGGACTGCGACTGCACGCCCGCCACCGAGCAGAGCACGAGGATGGCGCCGTCAAGCACGCGCAGGGAGCGCTCCACCTCGATGGTGAAGTCGACGTGCCCGGGCGTGTCGATGATGTTGATGTGGTGGAGGTTCTCGCCCTCACCCCAGGAGGCGTGCGTGGCGGCCGACTGGATCGTGATGCCGCGCTCGCGCTCGAGGTCCATCGAGTCCATGGTGGCGCCGACGCCGTCCTTGCCCTTCACCTCGTGGATCGCGTGGATGCGGCCGGTGTAGTAGAGGATGCGCTCCGTCAGGGTGGTCTTGCCCGAGTCGATGTGGGCGCTGATCCCGATGTTGCGAACCTTGGAGAGGTCGGTGATCACGGCGGTCTCCGCGAGGGGAGGGGAGGGGACGGTCGATGCGCGGCCGAGGGGCCGCGCAGGAGGAATGGGGGGCCCGGCTATCGCCCGGGCGCGGCGCGGGCAAGGTGCCTTTCCGCGGCCCGCGCGCCCGCCCCCGGCCCGGCGCGGCCCGGCGCGCTGGACCTTCGGGCCCCGCTCCGCTAAGGCCAGCCTCGGAGGCGGCTTGGTCCCCTCTCCGGTGTGCCCTCGCCTCCCGCCGGCCCCGCCCGTGAACATCCGGTGAACGCCGTGCTCGCCTCCCTGTCTGCGCTCCTCGTCCTCTGCGTCGGCGCCGCGCCTCCCGCGTGGGCCGGCCCCGCCGATGCGGTGCAGCGGCTCGTCGCCGAGGGCAAGCACGCCCAGGCCCGCGAGCGCTGTGCGCGGGCGGGTCAGCCGGGGCCCACGGACGACGAGCCCCTGCGTGAAGCTTGTGCAGACGCCGACTTTCCGGAGGCCGAGGCCGCAGGGACGGCAGCGGCCTGGGCCGCGTTTCGGGCCCGCTGGCCGGGCACCGCGGCCGCCGGCCAGGCGCGGGTGCGGGAGGCCGAGGCCGCGCTGCGCGAGGCGGATCCTGCGGCCGCCGAGCCGGTGTGGCGTGCGTTGGCCGAGGCGCACCGGGGAACGCCCAGCGCGGCGCGTTTTTCTGCCTTCGCCGCCACCGCGGCCATCCGGGACGCGAAGGATGGCGCGGCGGCCGTCGGCGCGGCCACCCGGTACCCCGGCCACCCGGAGCTCCCGCGGCTCGTCGAGGCCTTTCCGGACGCGTTCCTGCACGTGCGCGTGGCGGGCCGGCGCGTCGAGGTCGAGGTGCGGCCGCCGGTGCCTCTCGTCGAGGAGAATGCGCCGGTGGTGCGCTGGGCGGCCCAGGAGACGGGCGGGCCCGTGTCGGACTGGGACGCCGCCGCAAGCGCAGCGCTCGTGGCGTGGGGGCTGCCGGCGGCGGAGGTGGCCGGCCGTCGCGGCGCGGGGGGCGCGTCGCCCGTCTTCCCGGTGTGCCCGGATCCGGCGCGGCCGGCCGGGTTTTCGGCGGGGGTCGAGGTGCGCGTGGGGCGCGGCGCGGTCTTCGTGCCGGTCGATTGGGATGAAGACTGCGGCGGCCTGCAGCCCGCGCTTCTGCTGCACGCGGGGGGCGCCCTCGCCGGGCTCAGCCTCGGGCCCGGGCACTTCGTCGATCTCGCGCGCGAGGTGTCGGCGGCTGGCCACCGCGGGCTGCGCGCCTTCGTGGCGTCGCCCGGGGCGCCGCTGCTGGTCGGCGGGGCGGTCCACCAAGCCGTCGCGGGTGCGACCCTCGTCTCGCCGCTCACCGGCGGGGCGCCGTGGCTGACGCCGCGCGCGCCGGCGGGCGGCTGGTCGCTCGGGGGTCTGCGCTCCGCGGGCTTGCCGGCCGGATGGGGGCTGGAGGTCGTCCCAGACGGGCTCCAGGTGCGGGGGCCCGGGCTGGGCGAGGCTTGGGTGCTCCCTGCCGGTGAGCTTCGCGTGGTGGCGCCCATCGTGGCCGAGGTGCTCGGGCTCGTGGCGGTGCCCGCGGTCGTGGCGCCGGCGCTGCCCGCAGCGTGGCCGCAGGGGCCGGACGGCTCCGTGCGGCGCGAGCCGCCGGCCGGGGCCACGGTCGCGGGCTTGCTTCCCTTGGAGGCGGCGGGGGTCGACGGCGTGCGTGCGGCCCTCGCGACGGTGGGCCTGGATCCTGGCCAGATCTCCGTCATCGACGCCTGGCAGGCGGATCTCGACGGGGACCGCCGGCCGGAAGCGGTGCTTCGGGCGCACCTTGCCCGCGTGCCCGTCGTGGTGGTGGTGTCGCCCCAGGCGGACGGCAGCCCGCGGGTCTTCCTCGAAGAGCAGCCCCGCGTCATGGCCGATGGCCGGCCGGCAGACACGCCCTTCACCTTCCGCCAGGGGGAGCGCGTGTCCCTGGCATGGGGAGGCGTCGAGACGGTGGGCGCCGAGCGCCGCCAGCCCTTCGTCGTGGTGGTGCGCCAGGTCGGCCCCAGTTTTTCGACGGTGGCGGTGGAGCTGCCTGCCGTGGCGCCCTGAGCCCGCTCAGCCGCCGGTGCCGCGGCCGGTCAGCGTGACGGTGGCGGTGGCCGGGCCGGTGAGCACGAAGGCGGCCGGGGGCGCGGGGTAGGGGGCGGCGGCCTCCAGGCCGGCCAGCACGCGCTTCTCGAAGCGCTTGTCTCCCGAGGACTCCGTGAGCACGGCCTGGGTGAGCCCGCCTTGCGCGTCGATCTTCACCAGCAGGGTGACCCGCGCCGCGGCGTGCTTCTGCTTTTCTTTGTCGGTGAGGGCCAGCGCGCCGAGCAGGTGCCCCTGCACGAGGCGCGCGTAGCCCGCGCGGTCCAGCTCGGGCGGGGGCGGGGGCGGCGCGGCGGGGGCCTCGGCCTTCTGCTCGATGGTGGGGATGTTTTGGAGGAGGGTGTCCACGCCGTCGTCGGCGCGGGCGCTCAGGGCGGCGAGGAGTAGGACGATGGGCATGGGCACTCCGGAGGGGGCCCTAACCGAACCTGCGGCACCTCCGCACCCGTCCGAGGCGGCGGGCCCGGCGCGCGAGGGGGAGGCGTTGCGGAGGG
>JBEIVK010000950.1:0-1592 GCA_040373935.1 Alphaproteobacteria bacterium | reverse complement strand
GGGGCCGGCACGAAGCGGCGGCGCCGCGACCCCGGAGGGGGGCCGGTGCACGGCCGACGGCCGGGCAGCCGCCCGCACCGCGCGGGCGCGGGAGGGGATCAGCCGCCGGGGCAGTCGAGCGCGGCTTCGTAGGTGATGGTGACGGGGGTGCCGGCGGGGCGGCCTTCGGTGGTGTCCATGAGGACGGCGTTCTCGGCGTCGAGCCAGGACCAGTCCGCGGTGGGCGCGCCGTCGAGGGTGACCTGGACGCTGGGCAGGACGGGGCGGGCGGCGAGGACGAGGCGGTCGGGGCCGCGGGCGGCGGCGAGGGTGGTGTCGACGAGGGCGGCGAGGCCGTCGGACCAGTCGGGGGCGCAGAGGTCGATGAGGACGCCTTCGGTGGCGAGGACGAGGGAGGCGGTGCCGTCGGCGTAGCGGGCGCCGGCGCAGGGGGTGTCGGAGGGGTTGAGCGCGGCGTGGACGCGGAGAGGGAGGGCGTCGGCGGCGGGGGCGCGGAGGGCGTCGGCGAGGGCCTCGGCGTCGCGGCCGGTGGGCTCGGGGCGGCCGGTGACGAACAGGACGCCGAGGGGGGCGCGGGCGCGGCGGAAGCCGTCGAGGCAGGCGCCAGGGGTGTCGGCGGCGAGGGCGGCGGCGGCGAGGTCGACGACGGAGGCGGCGGGGTCGGCGGGGGCGTCGAGGGCGTCGAGGAGGGCGCGGAGGCGGCGGTCGGGCGGGAGGGCGGGGGTGACGACGGCGGGGTCGCCGGCGGGGCAGGCGCCGCCGGTGGTGAGGGCGGCGACGTGGAGGTCTGCGTCGGCGGCGGCGAAGGCGTCGAGGAGGGCGGGGAGGCCGGCGCGGAGCTTGTCGGTGTGGGCGTCGAGCACGCCGTCGGTCTCGGCGACGATGAGGAGGTCGGCGGCGGTGGGCGGGCGGAGGGTGAAGTCCTCGGCGCGGGGGGCGCCGCGGAGGGCGATGCCGGTGAGGGGGACGGCGCGGGCGGGGGCGAGGCGGTCGTTGGTGGTGAAGCGGAGGGCGGCCGGCGCGTCCGGGTCGTCGCCCCAGGTGGGGGCGAAGACGAGGTCGACGGCGAGGGAGCGGCCGGGCGCGAGGGTGAAGGCGGTGGCAGGGGCGCTCGTGGACCAGCCGGGGCCCTCGACGGTCAGGGCGTCGACGGTGAGCGGGCGCTCGCCGTCGTTGGCGAGGGTGGCGGCGACGCGGGCGGCGCAGCCGTAGGGGGCGACGGCGGCGCTGGGGGGGCGGACGGTGAGCACGGGGGCGTGGGCGCTGCCGCGGAGGCGGAGGCGCTCGGCGCCGGGGAGGAGGCGCAGCTCGGCCTCGTAGGTGCCGTCGGTGGGCGGGTCGAAGGTGACGGTGAAGCGGCGGCGCTCGCCGGGGGCGAGGCGGAGGGCGGGGCCGGGGGCGTCGACGGTGAAGGCGCCGTCGGCGGGGCCGGCGCGGTCGAGGGGCTCGTCGTGGCCGGACAGGACGACGGCGGTGGCGCGGGTGTTCTCGACGGTGAAGGTGGCGGTGGTCGGGGCGTCGGCGCCGACGCGCACGAGGCCGAGATCCAGCGCGGCGGGGCTGGCGACGAGGCGGCCGGCCGGGGCGCGATA
>JBEIVK010000807.1:0-1995 GCA_040373935.1 Alphaproteobacteria bacterium | reverse complement strand
GGGGCGGGGGCGGGGGCGGCCCGGCGGCCGACTCCGGCGCCGCCGACCCGGACTGCATCACCGACGCCGACTTCATGTCCGCCGAGGCGGCGCCCCTGCTCGGCGGGGACTGCGCGGCCTGCCACTCCGAGGGCGGCGCGGCCGCGGGCACCCGCTTGCGCCTCGGGCCGCCGGGCGCCGCGGCCCGCGAGGGCGACTTCGCCGCCGTGCAGGCCTTCCTCGCCGCCGGGCCCGACGCGCCCGATCTCCTCCTGCAAAAGCCCACCAACACCGTGAGCCACGGCGGCGGCCAGCGCTTCACCCTGCTGGATCCCCGCTACGCCGTGCTCCATGAGCTGCGCGCCCGCGCCCTGGATCCGGGCCACTGCGAGCGCCCCGGCGACGCCCCCTTCACCTGCACCCCCGGCGAGAGCCACCCCGGCACCACGCCGCTGCGCCGCCTCACCGAGGCCCAGCTCCGCCACGCCATCGCGGACCTCCTCGGCGTCGCGCTGCCCGAGGGCCTGCTGCCCCGCACGGTCGTCGTGTCCGGCTTCCGCAGCTTCCCCGACAACAACACCGTCTCCGACGCCGGCGCCGAGCAGCTCCTCCTCGCCGCCGAGGCCGCCGCCGACGCTGTGGACCCCGCGGCCCTGCTGCCCTGCGCCGTGGAGAGCGCCGACGCCCCGTGCGGCTCGGCCGCCCTCGCCACCCTGGGCGCCCGCGCCTTCCGCCGCCCGCTCACCGCCGCCGAAGAAGCCCTGGTCACGCGCTTCGCCGAGGCTGGCCTGCCGCCGGTCGACGCGCTGCGCGCCGGCGTCTACCAACTGCTCCTCTTGCCGGGCTTCCTCTACGTCGACGCCCCGGCCGGCGCCCTGCTCGAGCCGGCGCGCGGCATCGCCCACCTGGAGGACCACGCGGTCGCCACCCGCCTCGGCCTGCTGTTCCGCGACTCCTTGCCCGACGCCCCGCTGCGGGAGGCCGCCGCCGCGGGCCGGCTCCACACCCGCGCCCAGGTCGAGGTTGAGGCCCTGCGGCTCGTGCAGGCCCCCGCCGCGACCCGCGCCCTGCTCGCCTTCCACGAAGACTGGCTGCACCTGTCCCGCCTGGACGGCGCGACCCGCGATCCCGCCCGCTACCCCGGCTTCTCCGAGGAGGTCTTCGCCTCCGCCCGCACCGAGACGGCCCTGTTCCTCACCGAGGTCGTCTGGGGGGGCGACGCCCGCTTCTCCACCCTCCTCCAGAGCCGCAGCTCCTGGCAGGACGCCACCCTCGCCGCGGTCCACGGCACGGCGGATCCCGGCCCGGGCTGGCACCGCCTCACCCTCGACGCCGCCCGCCCCGGCGTGCTCACGCGCACGGCCTTCCTGGCGGCCCACGCCTACAGCGGGTCCAGCGCGCCCGTGCGCCGGGGCGCCTGGGTCCTCGAAGAGCTGCTCTGCGCCGAGCTCAACCCGCCGCCCGGCGTCAACATGGACATCCCGGCCGAGAGCGAGGCCGCCCCCACCATCCGCGAGCGCTTGGAGCAGCACTGGACGGACCCGGCCTGCGCGGCGTGCCACACCGCGATCGACCCGGCGGGCTTCGCCTTCGAGCACTACGGCGCGCTGGGCGAGTGGCGCACCCACTGGGAAAACGGCGTCCCCATCGACGCCACCGGGTCGCTCGACGACCCGGCCTTGTCCTTCGACGGCGCGCCGGCCCTCATCGCCGCCCTCGAAGCCTCGCCCCGGGCCCGCGCCTGCTACGCGCGCCGCTGGTTCGAGTACGCGGTCGGCCGCCCCGCCGAGCCCGAGGACGCCTGCACCCTCGACGTCCTCGCCCGTCGCTTCGACGCCTCGGGCGGCAACATCCGCCGGCTCATGGTCGACGTCGCGCTGACGGACGCCTTCCTCCACCGCCACGCCCCCGCAGGCACGCCATGAGCCGTCGCCCGCCCCGCGCCCTCTCCCGGCGCCGCCTCCTCCAGTGGGGCAGCGGGCTCGCCGCCGCGCCGGCCCTCGCCGCCCTCGCCCC
>JBEIVK010000557.1:0-3207 GCA_040373935.1 Alphaproteobacteria bacterium | reverse complement strand
TGATGGGGTGGAAGGCGGGCAGGTGCTCCAGCAGGTAGCTGACCATCAGCAGCGAGATGAGGCCCAGCACGATGCCCGACTCGAGCATGTGCGTGAGGCGGTGGCGCATCACCGAGTAGCGGCGGCTGGCCATGAAGAGGACGCCGGCCTCAAGCCGCGGGACCACTTCGTCCTCGCCTTCCGGGACCCGGCGACGTCCTCCGCCCAGCTGGCCGAGCTCGCCCCGCCCGACACCGTCGCCACCTGCACCCAGTGCCGCGCCTGCGACACGGTCTGCCCGGTCGGCAACCGCCCGTCCAAGTCCGGCCTCGAGCTGCGCGGCCGCATGACCTTCGAGGGCCTCTACCCGCCGCGCGCCCTCAAGGACGGCGGCGTGGGGCCTGTCAGCGCCACCGGCAACATCTTCGGCGAGCCGCCGTCCACGCGCGAAAAGTTCGTGGCCGACCACGCCTTCCCCATCTACGACGCCGCCGAGCACCAGGTCCTGCTCATCCTCGGCTGCCAGGGCGGCAACAGCCCCGACGCCCAGCCCGTCATCGTCGCCACCGCCAAGCTGCTCGACGCCGCGGGCGTCAAGTACGGCGTGCTCGCCGAAGAGTCCTGCTGGGGCGAGGGCCTCGTGCACGCCGGCGGCCTCATGGAAGAGTGGCCGATGTGGAAGACCGAGCGCATCGACTCGCTCACCGGCGCCCTCGGCGGGGATCGCGGGCGCACCATCCTCACCGTCTGTCCGCACTGCCGCGACAGCATCGCCGTGCAGTACGCCGAGGCCGGCGCCAGCTTCAGCGACGTGCGCAGCCACATCCACTACCTGAAGCAGCTCATCGACGAGGGCAAGCTCACGGTCGAGAAGCGCGCCGAGGCGATGGCCGCGCACCACCCGTGCAAGACCATCCACAACGACGAGTCGGCGGACATGGACGCCCTCTTCGCCGCTGCGGGCGTCACGGCCTCCACGGCCGGCGACAGCCCGGCCATCCCGCGGTGCTGCGGCGGCGGCGGCGGCGGCTTCCTCTGGGACAGCCCGGCCAAGGTCAACAAGAACCGCTTCACCCAGATCATGGCGGAGACCAACCAGAAGGTCATCGCCACCGGCTGCCCCGGCTGCCACCGCATGCTCAACGCGGCCCGCAGCGAAGACGCCAAGGTGGTCGACGTCGCCACCCTCCTGGCCGACCGCCTGCCCGCCGCCAAGGCCCCCGACGCCAAGTAGGCCCCCCGCCAGCCTGCGGGCGGCGGCCCGGCCGGTTCTCCGGTCGGGCCGTCTGGCTTTTGGGGCGGAGGGGGCGGGCCCCCTCCGCAACGCCTCCCCCGGCGCGCGGGGGCGGCGGCGCGACGGCGTCAGTCCTCGGCGAAGTAGTCGCTGTCCACCCGAAGGATCTCGACCCGCTGCACCGCGGAGACGCCAACCCCGTGATCCATCATCAGACGGACCAGGCGGTCTCCATCGACGAGCACCATTCGGTTGTCGAACTTCTGGGCTGCCTCGTGGGCGGGACGGGAGAAGGCGCCCGTCGTGATGAAGACGCCATACTGGGCACCGCGCTCGGACAAGGCGCCGAAGAAGGCCTGGATCTCCGGGCGCCCGACAGGGTTGGCGCCCGACCACCGCTTGGCCTGGACATAGACCCGCTGCAAGCCGAGCTTGTCGAGATGGATGATCCCGTCGATGCCGCCATCGCCCGACTGCCCCACGGCCTGGATGTCGGACCGGGAGGCGCCGTAGCCCATCGCATGCAGCACATCGAGCACGACGCGCTCGAAAAACGACGGCGAGACCGCCCGCAATTGCGCGAGAAGGTCTATCGCGACCGTGGCCCTGAGGGCTTCGTGCGCCGCGAGGAGCTGCTCCAGGGGGCTCAGCGCACGCGGCGTCGGTGCGGAGGCGGAGGTGCCCAAGGTGGCGGCATCGCCAGGATGGACGCCCAGCGTTGGATCTTCGTCGATCGCGGCGAGCCTCCGCACCAGCGCGTCGGGCAGGCCGCCCGGGTGAAGCGCTGCGAGCGACCGGCCGGCGTCGGTGAGGCACCAGGTGCCCCGAACCACGCTGGCCGACAGGCCTGCCCGCTTCAGGCGGTCGTGGGCCCAGCCGACCCGGTTGTCGAAGAGCCCCTGCTTCCCGCTGGGGAGGAGCACGGCGCGGGCATCGACCGGGAGGGCGATGCGCTGGGCCACACGGTCCCGCGCATCGCGCGCCCGCACCGCACCGGGCGCCTCGCCGAGGACCCGAAGAAGCGGTTCGATCAGGCGGTCGTACGTCGGGATCTCCATGCCGGCCTCAAGGAGTTGGCTTAGCCCGCCTCCGCGGGCACGACCACGCGCAGCGGACCGAGGCGGCCCGGGCGGCCCACCGGCTCCCCAGAGCAGATAGGCCCGGGCGAACCTGCGCCGAGGAGCCCCCCATGACCGCGCCGCTGACCCTGCACCGCCCACCGCCGGCCTGGGACGTGCGGAGCTTGTCGCCCTTCGCGGTGAAGCTGGAGGCGTACCTGCGGCTCGCGGGCCTGCCCTACGTGGCAAAGGGGGCCGACCCGCGGCGCTCGCCGACGGGCAAGGTGCCCTACGTGCGGCTGGCCGACGGGACGCTGCTGACCGACTCGCAGGCGATCGTGGCGCACCTCGAGGCGGGCCTGGGGGCCGCCGCGCTGGACGCGGGGTTGTCGGCGGGAGAGGCGGCGCGGGCGCATGTGGTGCGCCGGACGCTGGAAGAGGCGACCTACTGGCACATCGTGGCCCTGCGCTGGCACGATGACGCCGGCTGGCCGCACACGCGGGCGGCCTTCGCGGGCGTCCTGCCGCCGGTGGTGGGGCCGCTGGCCTTGCCGTTGATCCGGCGCCAGGTGCGGGGGTCCTTGTGGGCGCAAGGCACGACGCGGCACGCGCCGGCGCAGCGGGTGGCGCACGCGCTGGCCGACTTCGCGGCGGTGGAGGCGCTGGCCGACCCGGTGGGGCCCTTCTTCTCGGGGGCGGCGCCGCGCACGGTGGACGCGGTCGTCTACGCGTTCGTCAACGCGGTGCTCGGGTTCCCGGGGGCATCGCCGGTGAAGGACGGGCTTCGGGGGATGCGGCGGCTGTGCGGCGTGGAGGCCGCGGTGCGGGCGCGGGCCTTCCCGGAGGACCGGGCGCCGGGCGGGCAGCCGGCGGCGCTGCCCGGCTGAGGGCGCGATGGCGACGGCGAGGCGCCAGGCCCGGGGCCACCGGGCGAGG
>JBEIVK010000985.1:0-1573 GCA_040373935.1 Alphaproteobacteria bacterium | reverse complement strand
GACCGCGACGGGCGCGACGACATCCGGCAGCCCACCTGCATCCGACGCCAGCCCCTCCTGCCCGGAGGCGCCCAGCGCGGCCCACCGGCGCGCCGTGTGCGCCCCCAGCGCGGCGAAGGCGTCGCGGCGCGCGTCCAGCGCGTCCAGCAGGCCCGGCGGACACGGCGCGAAGGGGTCTTCGTCCAGCTGGACTCGGAATGCGCGGACCGCGGTGAGGACCGCGGCGGCGTGCAGATGGACCTGGGCGAGCAGGGCTGCGTCGGGGGCGAAGGGCGGACTGTGCATGGTCGGAACTCCCAACACCTCACGCGGCACCCGCCTCGTTGCGGACAGCCACCGCGGCCTGGGCCTGCCTCAGCGCGCTTGCGGCGGCAGCAGCGCGCTCGCCAGCGCCTTCTCGATTTGCGGCAGGCCGTAGCCGGCCTCCACCCAGGCGACCGGCACGCCGGCACCCTTCGCCGCCTCCAGGATGGGGCCGCTGGTGCGGTGGGACACGAAGCGCACCAGCAGGATGACGACGTCGTGGCTGCCCGCGGCGATCGACGCGCGGGTGGCCCCCACGCGGGCGGGCGTCCAGCCGCGCTCCCACTCCACCTCTGCGAAGGCGAAGGCCGCCTCGATGCGCTCCCGCGCGTGCGAGCGCTCGTCGCCGCCGACGATGAGCGCGCGGCGGCCCTCGGTGCGGCTGCGGAGGGCGGCGTCCGCCGTGAAGCCCGCCTTGGACGACCCAGCCTCGTCGGCGTCGAGGGACGTCTCGTCGTCCACCCAGTTCTTGAGCGCCGTGCGGAACGCGGGGCGCAGCCCGGTCTCCGGGTCCAGGAGGGCGCTGGCCTCCGTCTCGACCTCGCGCAGCAGGTTGGAGTCGGTGTTGGCGAGGCCGGCGTCGAGGGCGGCGTGGATGACGGCCACGAGCCGCGCCGGGTCGTCGCCGAGCACGGCTTCCCGCACGGCGGCGAGGTGCTCGCGGCGGCGCTGCGCGGCCACGTCGGCGGCGGACGCCAGCGGGAGGGCGGGCGCGGACTGCCCCGCGCTGGCAGCAGCTTCGCGGGCGAGGTGGTCCCAGGCGTTCTTCGTCGCGTCGTGCCAGGACCCGCCCGGGGGAAGGTCTTTGGGGTGCAGGCCCTTGGGCGCGGGCCCGCCCAGCTCTTTGGCGGCGGTGGCGATGCGCTCGAAGTAGAAAGCGTGGTTGCCGAGCGGGGGGCGGAACGCGTCGACCTCCCGCATGCGCGCCGTGATGTACTGCAACACGGCCTGGGCCGTGCCCGGGCCTTGCGCCCAGATGCCGCGGCGGTCGAGGGCGCTCTGGATGGCGGCCTGGGCGGCGCGGGCCTTGGGCTCGTCGGTGAGGCGCACGGGCGGGCCCAGGCGGGCGAGGAGCGTCTGCCAGGCGTCGGGAGCCGGCGGCGCCTCTGTGGCGGGCGCGGCGACCGGCCCGAGGCGCACCGCTCCGCCCGCGTGGAGGAAGGCCCGCAGCGCGTGGATGGACTGCGCGCTGGCGGGTGGGCCTGCCGGCTGTGGGGCGGCGGCCGGGACAACGGGCGGCTCCGCCCGCACGGCGGGCGCGGGAGCCGCG
>JBEIVK010001012.1:0-1502 GCA_040373935.1 Alphaproteobacteria bacterium | reverse complement strand
GGCTTCGTGGGGGCCGGCGCCCTGGGGGGCGGGACGCTCTTCTCCGCCGTGGGCGTGTGGGGGGAGGCGGATCTCGGTGTCGCCTTGGGCGCCGTGGGCGGGGGACTCATCGGCGGCGGGGCCAGCGCCCTCGCGCTCTCGGCGCGCCCGCAGTCCGCGGGAGGCGGGCTCACGCACCTCTCGGGCACCGCCTGGGGACTCGGCCTCTCTGCGCAGGTCGGCCGCGCGATCTGGCCGCGCGCGAACGATTGGCCGCCCGACTCCGGGGAGCAGGGTGGGCGGGCGGCGCTGCGCGTCGCGGGTGTGAGTGGCGGTTACATCTTTGGAATGATGGACGCTGGGCGGGCGGTGGGCCCGGCCGATGTGCTGGAGGCCAACGCGCTGGCGGGCATCGGCTGCTGGGGCGGCGCCGCGTTGGGTGACCGGGTCGCCTTCTGGTCGGGCGGCTACGCGGGGGACGACGCGCGGCGGCACGCGGCTGTGTTCTCCCTCGCGGGCTGCGGAGCCGGGCTCGCGGCGGGGCAGCTCAGCCGCGGCGCGTGGGCGCCCCGCGTGGCCGACGCCGGGGCCGTCGCGCTCTTCGCGGTGGAAGGCGCGGTGCTCGGCGCCGGCATCGAGGAGGCACTTCACGCCGATTGGGGCTTGCAGCCACCTTTTCCCACCGGCCCTGGCCCGGCGGGCCTCTCGGGGATGGTGGGCGCGGGCGCCGCCGGGCTCGGGGCCTGGGCCACGCACCGTCGCCCTGTGCAGCCGGCTGAGCTGGGCCTCTCCGCGGTCGGCGCCGCCTATGGCCACGTCCTCGCCGTGAGCATCCCCGTCGTGGTGGACCCGGATCTCCCCCCTCGCTTCGGCCTGCTCGGCTCGGCGGTGGGCGGCGTGCTGGGCGCGGCGGGAGGGTTCGGGGCCGCGCAGATCCTGGCGCCTTCGGGGGCCGACTGGCTGGGCGTCGGCCTTGTCACCGCCTTCACGGGCGTTGAGGCCGCGGCGCTCACGGCCGAGCTGCGGGACGCCGGGGTGCGCGGCGCGGGCCCTCGGGTGGAGGCCGTGGGCGGGCTGGCCGGCGGGCTGGCCGGCGTGGGCGTGCTGGCGTCCTCGCAGGCGAGCGAGCTGCCGGCGCAGGACGTCCTGTTGCTGACGAGCGCCTGGGGCTGGGGCAATGCGCTTGGGGCCACCGCGCCGGTGGTCTGGGACGGCGACATCTCCCTCGGGCGGTCGGTCGGCGCCCTCTCGGCCACGGCGCTCGGCGGGCTGCTGGTCTCGCCCTGGATCGGGCTGGATCCGGTGCGCACCGTCCGGCCCCAGCTCGGCGGCGTCGCGGGCGGCACCACCGGGGCCCTCGTCTCGACGCTTTTCACGGACACGCCGGCGGTCATCGCCGGGTCAGGGGTGGGCGGGTCCGTGGTGGGCCTCGGCGCTGGCGCGGTCTGGGAGGCGGTCCGGGGCGCGCCCTCGGGCGGCCGCACGGCCCGGGAGCCGGGGGGCGTGGAGCGCAGGCCGCGGCC
>JBEIVK010000819.1:0-1970 GCA_040373935.1 Alphaproteobacteria bacterium | reverse complement strand
GGCCCATGACGACGGGGCTACGACCCTGCCTGGCGGCGGGCGCTCCGGTCGCAGAATTGACCGCGTGTTTTGCAACCACGCCGCGTTAGCCTTGGGCCCGCGGGCTGCGGTCCGCTGGGATTTGGGCCTGGCAACGCATGCCGCAATCCAGGTGACCTTCTCCTGTGGGCCCCCGCCCACTTTCCCTGCGCGGGTGAGGGCTGCGGCCCTCCATGGTCCGGCGGGGCCGGACTGGACTGACGAGCGGGCCACGCGTGTGGCCTACGAGATCTGGGAGCCTCGGTGCGCGCGCTTCCTCACCGACCTGGAGAAGGGCAATGTGGACCGTGCGTGGAGGAGCCTCTGTGGAGCGGCCGAGCAGTATCTCAGTGCTCGTCTCGGCAAAGAAGATGGCTGCGGCCGTCGTGTGCAAGGCGCGGCGGTCCGTGAGCGCCCCGCTTTCCAGCCCCAGAAGGCAGGCGGGAGGGAGGGCGAAGCTGCATCTACAGTGATGAGAGCTGCCCTCCTCAGGCTGCGGCAGCTCGAGAACCTGGTCAAACTGTGGCCAGAGGGCCTCGGCGCCCTCCCCGCCGCAGCAAGGCAGGTCCTGGCGGCGTGCCGTCGTGGAGCGGTCTCCGGGGACGCCCCCGACCCGGCGTGGGTCGATGCCTTGGATGGCCTTGGCGACCGCGGGGCTGCGGCCCGGCTGTGTGACCGCGCCCGGGGGGAGTACCTCGCCGCCGCCTCTGCCAATAAGCGTCAGAGGGCCGAGGGATGGCACACGTACGTCCAGGAGCAGTTTCGCACCGGCGGGCGGCGTGTGTACCAGTGGATCCGCAGCCCTGCCTCTGCGGCCCCCCCGCCGTTGGTGGCGACCGGCTCCGGCCTCGTTGGAGGGCCGGCGGCAGAGCTGCAGGTGGCTGCGGCCGCTTGGCTCCCATTGTGGCAGCAAACGGATCAGCCCCCGGCGCAGGAGGCAGCCTGGCTGGCCCTCCTTGCCGATCTGCCGGCTTTCCCCCCGCTCCCCGACCTTGGGCTTGGAGAGCTTCAGGCGGGGCTGTCGGCCCTACCGGGGGGGAAAGCGCCGGGGCTGGACGATTGGTTAGGGGAGGAGCTCCGGCTCTGGCCGCCACCTCTTGTGGCGGCCCTCTGGAAGTTGCTGCAAGCTGTGGAGAGGTTGGGACGCTGGCCTGCGGGCCTCCGCGGGGCCGAGGTCGTGCTACCCCTTAACCGGGCGGCGACCCTGCTGAGCCGCTTGACAGACGGCCGCTCAACCTGCTCTCGGTGGTGTACCGCTGCTGGGCGCGGCTCAGGGGGCGCCATGTCGCGGCCTGGCGCCGCCTCTGGGACCCGGCTGTGGCTGCGGCCCGCCTTGGCGCCGACGGCCAGGCCTGGGAGCTCGCTTGGGCGCAGGCGGAGGCTGAAGCGAGCGACCAGGAGTTCGCAGGGCTCGCGGTGGACTTCCGCAAGGCGTACGACTCGGTTCGGCTCGGCCTTGTGTGCCGGCTGCTGGCTGCGGCCGGCTGGCCGACGGCTATCGTCGGACCGCTGCTTGACGCGTACCGGGCGCCGCGACGGCTGCGTGTCGCGGGCGCACTTGGCGAGCCCTTCCTCCCCACGTCGGGCATCCCCGCGGGCTGCCCGATTGCGGTTGACGTGCTTGCCGTCCTGACGTGGGCTTGGCATCGGTCGGCCAGTATGCTCATGCAGGCAGGCCTTCCCCGCCCGCTGACGCTTCGGCGCTATGTGGACGACCTCACGGCGTGGGGCTGCGGCCCCGCACAGGCGCTCTGCTACGCTGTCATCCACGTCCGTCTCTGCACGCTTCGCTTCGCCCATGCCTTTCAGCTGGAGGTGCACCCGACTAAGACCGTCTGCTTCGCAGCGTCTGCGGACCTGCGCCAGCAGCTGGGCGCCATGGCCCCTGACGCTGTGGTGCGCCGACGGTTCCGCGACCTGGGTGTGGAACAGATCATGGGGGCCTCTGGGGC
>JBEIVK010000923.1:0-1700 GCA_040373935.1 Alphaproteobacteria bacterium | reverse complement strand
CTCGCCGCGCCCACCGAGGCCCACCTCGCCGTCACCGCGCGCTGCCCGGTCGCCTGCACCGGCTGCTACATCGACGCCGGCCCCACCCGCCCCACCCCGGAGGACCCGGCCGGCCTCCCCGCCGCTCTCGACGCCCTCGGCGCGGCCGGCGTCTTCGAGGTGGCCTTCGGCGGCGGCGAAGGCGCCTTGCGGGACGACCTCCCGGCCCTCGCCGCCCGGGCCCGCGCCGCCGGACTCGTCCCCAACCTCACCACCTCCGGCTTCGGCCTCAGCCCCGCCCGGGCCGCCGCCCTCGCCGCCGCCTGCGGGCAGGTCAACGTCAGCCTCGACGGCCTCGGCCCTGTCTACGCCGCCGCCCGCGGCTGGGACGGCGCCGCCCTCGGCCTCGGCGCCATCGCCCGCCTGCGCGCCGCCGGGGCCCGGGTCGGCGTCAACACTGTGCTCAGCCGCCCCCTGCTCGACACGCCCGGCGCCCTCGAAGCCCTGGGCGCCGCTCTCGCCGCCGCCGGCGTCGCCGAGTGGCAGTGGCTCCGCTACAAGCCCGTCGGGCGCGGCGCCTCTGCCGAGGCCGACCTCGCACCGCCCGCCCCCACCCTCGACGCCATCTTCGCCCGCGCCCTCGCCCTGGAGGCCGCCGGCGCCCCGCCCATCCGCTTCGACTGCGCGCTCGTGCCCTTCCTCATCCACGGCGGGGCCGATCTCGACGCCCTCGCCCTCCTGGGCGTGCGCGGCTGCCCCGCCGGCCACAGCCTGCTCGCGCGGGACGCCCGGGGCCAGTGGGCGGGCTGCTCGTTTTTGCCGGCCGTCCCCGCCGACGCCGCCGCCCCCGACTGGGCCGACCACCCCGCGCTCACCGCCGCCCGCGCCTGGGCCGACGCCCGCCCCGCCCCCTGCGACACCTGCCCCGGCCGCGCCATCTGTCGCGGCGGCTGCCGCGCCGTCGCCGCCCACCGCACCGGCCACCCCGCCGCGCCGGACCCGGACTGCCCCCGCGTGCGCGCCCACGCCCCCGCATGAGCCCGCCCACCCGCGCCCTCGCCGCGCTGCTCGGCGCCCTCGTCGCCGTCGCCTCGTACACCCTCCAGCGCGCCCTCGACGCCGCCGCCGAGCCCCCCGCCGCCGCCGTCCTCCAGTCCGCCACCATCGCCTACTTCTGGCGCGTCCCCCTCGCCGCCCTCCACGGCCTCGCCGCCGCCCTCCTCGCCCGCGCCGTCCCGCCCGGCCCCACCGCCGCCCTCCTCGCCCGCGCCCCCGCCCTCGTCGCCGCCGTCCTCCTCCCCTGCGTCGCCGCCCTCGCCTGGGCCCGCTGATGCCCCTCGCCGCCTACGCCCTGCTCGCCCGCCTGCACGGCCACCTCGGCTGGCTCGCCATCGCCCTCCTCCTCCACCCCGTCGTCCTCCTCGGCCGCCCCGGCGGCCCCCGCCGCGCCGCCCCCCTCGCGTGGGCCGCCGTCGCCCTCCTCACCCTCCAGAGCGCGCTGGGCGCCGCCGCCTACCCCACCTACCGGCAAGGCCCCAAGCGCGCGCTCCTCCAGCACGCCCTCGGCGCCGCCCAGGCCTTCGAGGTCAAGGAGCACCTCGCCTTCTGCGCCCTCGCCCTCGCCTGGGGCGGCGCCCTCGCGCTCCGGTCGCACCCGCCGGCCGCCCGCGCCCCCGCCCTCGTCGCCGCCGTCCTCCTCCCCTGCGTCGCCGCCCTCGCCT